>JAFAHQ010000301.1 GCA_019237135.1 Alphaproteobacteria bacterium | reverse complement strand
GGAGCACGTTCGCGCTTACAATTCCGCCTGGAATTATTATGCCGGGATGACCGATGGCGAGATTGAAGCCGAGATCCGCCATGACACGGTCTGGCAGCGTCCGAGCTGGCGCCTCGGAGATCGCTCCGGCCCCGGTTATGCCGCACGGATCCGCGATTATTTCGACATGTTCTCGGGCGGCGCGGGGCGTTCCCGAGACCGCGGTCGGCGAAATGACAGCCGCGCGCGGGAGGCCGCCCAGCGGGTGCTGTCCGCTCGCGAACAGGCTCTCGCCGTGTTCGAAATCGAGCCGCCGTTCACCCCGGTGCGCCTCAAGGCGCGCTACAAAGCGTTGGTCAAGCTCCACCACCCCGATGCGCACGGCGGAGACAAAGTGGCCGAGGAAAAGCTGAAGGTCGTCAATCAGGCCTATGCCACCCTCAAAGCCAGCTATTTCAGTTGAACGATCGTGCTGCGCCGCTCAAATTCCCCACTCAACTATCAGGATAGAAGAGAATAATGCCAAGTGTTCAGCCAGAGGCGCCTATCACCGCGTTTCCCTTGGACCAGCCCGACATCACGATCTCCGTCCGTCAGACCTTCGGGATCGACAGTGATCTCCAGGTTCCTGCCTTCAGCCAGGCGAGCGAGCATGTGCCCGATTTCGACGATGCCTACCGCTTCGATCACGACACGACGCTCGCGATCCTTGCTGGCTTTGCGTTCAACCGGCGAGTGATGATCTGTGGCTATCACGGGACCGGCAAATCCACCCATATCGAACAGGTGGCGGCCCGGCTGAATTGGCCCTTGATCCGCGTCAATCTCGACAGTCACATCAGCCGTATCGATCTCGTCGGCAAGGACGCGATCGTCCTGCGCGACAACAAGCAGGTTACCGAGTTCCGCGAAGGGCTTTTACCTTGGGCACTGCAGCACCCCGTTGGGCTCTGCTTCGATGAATACGACGCCGGCCGGCCGGACGTCATGTTCGTAATACAGCGGGTGCTAGAGGTCGAAGGCAAGCTTACCCTGCTCGATCAGAACCGCGTGATCCGGCCGCATTCCGGGTTTAGGCTATTCTCGACAGCGAACACCGTGGGCCTGGGCGACACGACAGGCCTGTACCACGGTACGCAGCAGATCAACCAAGGCCAGATGGACCGGTGGAACATCGTAGCGACGTTGAACTACCTGCCGCATGACGCCGAAGTGGACATCGTACTGGCGAAAGTTCCGAGCTACGACGACGACGAGGGGCGGCGCACGATCAGCGCGATGGTAGCCCTTGCCGATCTGACTCGCGCCGGCTTCATCAACGGCGACATCTCGACCGTCATGTCGCCGCGCACAGTCATGACCTGGGCGGAGAACGCGCGCATCTTCGGCGACTTGGCCTTTGGCTTTCGGCTGACGTTCCTCAACAAATGCGACGAGATGGAGCGGCCGACCGTAGCTGAATATTACCAGCGCTGCTTTGGCACAGAACTCGCGGAAACCGGGGTCAACGCTACCCTGATGTAGCGTGTAGCTCGCCCGCCGACAAAGCGCATGGCCCAGGAGTTCTCGCCGACCGAAGCATTCAAGCGCGCGACCGCGGCAACCTTACGGGCTATTGCCGAGCGCGACGATGTGACCGTCGGCTTCGGGCCGGAAGCGGCCGGGTTGAGCGGTTCGCGGGTACGGCTGCCCAACCCCCCGCGCGACCTTCCGGCAGATGAGGCCGCGCAGCTGCGCGGCGCCGCCGACAGCGTGGCACTGCGACTGCGCTATCACGACGACGCGGTGCACAGCAAACGCGTGCCGGGCTCGCCGTTGGCGCGGGCGGTATTCGACGCGGTCGAACAGGCGCGGGTCGAGGCCTTGGGTGCTCGGCGTATGGCCGGGGTTGCCAGCAATCTCGCCGCGATGCTCGACGAGCAGTATCGCCGGCAAGGGTTCGAACGGATCACCGAGCGAACCGACAGCACGATGGCAGAGGCAGTGCGCTTGCTGACCCGCGAGGCGCTGACCAGAGAGCGGCCGCCGCCTGCGGCGCGGCGCGTCGTCGATCTTTGGCGCCCTTGGCTGGAGGGTCGCATCGGCAGGGATTTCGGCGAGCTCGACCGCGCGATCCTCGATCAGGACGCGTACGCGCGGGCGACTCGCAGGCTGCTGCAGGATCTCGACCTCGACCTCGGTGAAGTCGACGATGAGGCAGAGAGCGAGGAGCAGCAGGGCGGCGAGGAAGCCGACAGCGAGAACCAAAGCGAGGGCGAGGGCGCCGCCTCGGGCGCCCAGGACTCGCCAGACGGCTCGCCGACGGACGGCGAGGCCGAGGACACGCAGGACGCCACCGAAGCGGGCGAGGGTGAAATGATGCCCGGTTCGAGCGACGACGACCCCGGTCGCCCCGGCCGCCCCGGGGTTATGCCGCGCGGCCGCCCCGACGAGACGGCGGTGTACCGCCGCTTCAGCACGATCTTCGATGAGGTCATTGACGCCGACAAGCTGTGCGACACCGACGAGTTGTCGCGGCTGCGCCATCTGCTCGATCAGCAGCTCTCGCATTTGCAGAGCGTGATCGCGAGGCTCGCCAACCGACTGCAGCGCCGATTGATGGCGAAGCAGACCCGGGCTTGGGAATTCGATCTCGAGGAGGGCCTGCTCGACACCGCACGGCTCCCGCGCGTCGTCGCCAACCCGATCCTTCCCTTGGCCTACAAGCGCGAGCGCGAGACCGAGTTCCGCGATACCGTCGTCACCCTGCTGATCGACAATTCCGGCTCGATGCGCGGCCGGCCGATCACCGTTGCCGCGATGAGCGGCGACATTCTGGCCCGCACCCTGGAGCGGTGCGGCGTCAAGGTCGAGATCCTAGGTTTCACGACCCGCGCCTGGAAGGGCGGCCAGTCTCGCGAGCGCTGGATCGCCGCCGGCAAGCCGCCGAACCCGGGGCGGCTCAACGATCTACGCCATATCGTCTACAAGGCAGCAGACGCGCCATGGCGCCGCGCCCGGCGCAACCTCGGGCTGATGCTGCGCGAGGGTATCCTGAAAGAGAACATCGACGGCGAGGCGTTGCGCTGGGCGCACAACCGCCTGCTCGAGCGCACCGAGCAGCGGCGCATCCTAATGGTGATTTCGGACGGGGCCCCCGTCGACGATTCGACGC
>JAFAHQ010000256.1 GCA_019237135.1 Alphaproteobacteria bacterium | reverse complement strand
TATTCGCTCACGGAGGACCTGGTGCTTACGGCTGGCTCCGGTGGGGTCAAGTGGAGCACCGACTCGAGTATCGCGCCGGCCCCCGAGCCGGCATCGCTCACCTTGTTGGGCTCGGCGCTTGTCGGGCTGGGTTGGTTGGGCCGCCGTCGCAAGTTTGCGTAAAGGGTTCCGACACTACGCGGAAGCTGGGCGGCGCCTTTGGCGCCGCCTTTCTTTTGGCACGGGGCCCTTATCGAAGAATGCCGGTTCATAAAGCCTCAGTACGTGCGTTACGATGGCGCCCGGGAGCTGTCTCGCAGGATGCGGGTTCCCGAACCGCCAGAAGGAGGGCACAAGGGTGGCGTTCAACTCGACGGTGTTCCAGAAAGAAAAGATCGTCCTCGGTGGCACCGAGGAGTGGATTGTCCGTGGCGGCCGTCATCTCTTTCCGCTGCTTCCCAAAGCGTTTGCTGGAATTCGTCAAATCGGAGTGATCGGCTGGTCCTCGCAGGGGCCGGCCCAGGCGCAAAATCTCCGCGAGTCGCTCGCCGGCAGCGGGATCCGCGTCAAGGTCGGGTTGCGCGCCGATTCCCACTCGATCCCAAATGTCGAGAAGGCCGGCTTTACCGAGGCCAACGGCACACGCGGCGATATGTACGACGTGATTGCTGGCTCGGACCTCGTCCTCCTGCTGATCTCCGATGCTGCGCAGGCCGACAATTACGATCGAATCATGGCGGCGATCCGGCCGGGTGCTACCCTCGGGCTGTCGCACGGGTTTCTCGTGGCTTACGTTAAGAGTTCCGGCAAGGCCTTTCGCAACGACATCAACATCGTCGGGGTGTGCCCCAAAGGCATGGGACCATCGGTCCGGCGGCTCTACGAACAGGGTCGTGACATCAACGGCGCCGGGATCAATTGCAGTTTTGCCGTTCATCAGGACATCGACGGCAAGGCCACCGACCAAGCCTTAGCCTGGGCGATCGGTCTCGGCTCGCCCTGCACATTCGAGACGACGCTCGAATTCGAATACAAATCGGACATTTTCGGCGAGCGCGGCATACTGCTCGGTGCCGTTCACGGGATTTGCGAGAGTCTCTACCGCTGGTTCCGATCTCATGGCCGCCAGCAGGACGACGCCTTTCTCGATTCAGCCAGGAGCATCACCGGCGCCATCAGCAGGCAGATCTCGGCGGCTGGGCTTCTCGGCACCTACGAAGCGCTCGATGAGGGCGGCCGGCAGCTCTTCAAAAAAGCCTATTGCGCCTGCTACGGCCCTGCTGCGGATATCCTGACCGAGATCTATGAGGAGGTGGAGAGCGGCAACGAGATCCGCAGCGTGGTCAGCGCGGCTCATCGGCTCAATCGCTTTCCGATGAGCGAGATTGCCAGCACCGAGATGTGGCAGGTCGGCCGCTCATTGCGCAGCAATCGCCAGTCGGAAATCGATCCGCTGACCGCGGGTGTCTATGTCGCAACGATGATGGCGCAGGTTGATATCCTACGTGCTAAGGGACATCCTTATTCCGAGATCGTCAATGAATCGATCATCGAAGCGATCGATTCGCTCAATCCCTACATGGACTTCAAGGACGTCGCGTACATGGTCGACAATTGCTCGACGACAGCGCGGCTGGGCGCGCGCAAATGGGCGCCGCGCTTCGACTATGCGATGACCCAGAGCGTGCTGCCGGTAATGGAAACCTCGCGCGAGCAGAACGAGGCCCTGTTCCAGCGCTTTCTGGATAGCGACGTGCACCAAGCGCTCTCAGTATGTCTAGCCCTCCGTCCGCCGGTGTCGATCGCGGTGCTCAGCTAGTGCCCTGATTTCGTTACTTAGCAGCCTGGATATATCGCCGCCACGGTGGCGAGATCGATGCGTTGATCGGCGAGGTCCCGCTCAACCACTGTACGATCGCGCTCGGCAGGCGGACCATAGCCACCGGCGCCGGGAGTGACGATTTCTACCGTCTCTCCGGCGCGCAATCTTCCGGCTCCGCCGACGAACGGCTCCACTGCATCGCTGAAGCGGAAGCCGCCGCACCCGCCGGGGTGGCCGCCCTCGAGCCCCCAGGGCGGCGTCAACAAGCGCGAACCGTCAAGCCGCAAATGACATTCCGCCTCGGCACGGTACACCCGACGTAGCCCCATGCCGCCGCGCGCCCGGCCCGGCCCGCCCGAGCCGTCCACCAGCTCGTAGCGCAATACCGTTAGCGGATATTCGACCTCGAGCGCCTCGACCGGCAGGTTCGAGGTGTTGGTCATGTGCACATGGACACCGTCGAGCCCGTCCTTTTGGGCGCGCGCGCCGGAGCCGCCGCCGATGGTTTCGAGATAGACCCAGAGATGCCCGTCCTGTGGGTCGGCGCCAGCGAAGCTCGCTGTTGCGCAGGAGCCGTTGCCGGCGGCAATGCACCGCTCCGGTGCGGCCTGCGCCAATGCGCCTATCACCAGATCGGCAGCGCGCTGACAGGTGCTGGTGCGGCCATTGACCGCCGCCGGGTGGGTCGCGTTCATCACCGTGCCGAGCGGCGCGGTGACGGTGATTGGGCGGGCGAGCCCGGAATTTGGCAGGATCGTCGGGTCAACGACCGCCTTGACGGCGTAATAGACGCTCGACAACAGTGCGGTGTAGATCATGTTGATCCCGGCGCGGACCTGCGGTGGGCTCTCGAAGTGCAGCCTCATCTCGCTGCCCTCGATCGTGATCTCGACCGACACAGGAAGGGCTCGGCCGAGCTCGGGATTGTCATAGGTGTCGGCGAAACGGTAGGTGCCGTCCGGCAATGCCGCAATCCCGGCGCGCATCTTGCGCTCCGCATAGTCCTGCAGGGCGTCGCCGACGGCGAGCACGGTCTCGGTGCCGTATTTGCCGCACAGCACCTGCATGCGCTGCACGCCCAATCGGTTCGCCGCCATCTGCGCCCGCAGATCGGACAACCGCTCGCGCGGGACCTGGCAGTTGAGCAGGATCAGCTCCTGCACGTCCTCCTGCAATTCGCCCGCCCGATAGAGGCGGATCGGTGGAATGCGCAGCCCCTCCTGGTAGATGTGGGCATGGCCGCGATCGGCGAAATCGGCGTGATGCGCGGTGTTGACCGCCCAGGCGACAATGCGGCCGTCGACGAAAATCGGCTCGCCGAGCACGATGTCGGGCAGGTGCGTGCCGGCACCGGCATAGGCGTCGTTGCCGATGAACACGTCGCCCGGCTGCATCTTTTCGACCGGATGGCGCTTCAGGATCTCGGGGATGATCCCGATAAAGCTGCCGAGATGCATTGGGATGTGCTCGGCTTGGCACAGGGTCGTGCCACGCCTGTCGAACAGCGCGGTCGAGCAGTCGCGGCGTTCTTTGATGTTGGTCGAAAAGCTGGCGCGGACCAGGGCTTCGCCCATCTCCTCGACAATCGACGACAATGCGCTGCCGATGACCTCGACGGTGATCGGATCGATGCGGTTGGCCAGGATGGCGCTCATGCCAGCTCCATCAGCAAATTGAGGTAAGGATCGACGATGGCGGTGGCGCCCGGCACGATCAACGTCGTGGCATCCATTTGCTCGACGATCGCCGGCCCTTCAATCCGGTTACCCGCGAAAAGCTTCTCGCGAGCGTACAGCGGACAGGAAACGAAGATGCCGGTCTCGTGCAGCCACACGTCGCGGCGACCAATCTCCGCCGCGGAGGGGTCGGGGCCGGCATCTGCGATGGGCCTGATGTCTGCCTTTCGCACGATGCCGGTCGCCTCGGCGCGGAAGGTAACCAGCTGCATTGGCTCGTCTTCGGCGACGAAGCCGTAAAGCCGCTGGTGCGCGGCGGCAAACCCGGCGACAAGCCCATCGATCGTCGCTCGTGTGATCGGGCCGGGAGGCAATGGCACGGAGAGCTCGTAATTTTGCCCGGCATAGCGCATGTCGACCGAGAGTGATACGCGGCGGTCACTCGCTTCGATGCCTGCATCGGCGAACCACACCGCGCAGCGCCCGCGCAGCTCGGCAATGATTGTCTCGATCTCGCTGATGACCGCCGAAGACAACGCCATCAGCCGGGTCGTCGCAAAATCGGCGCGCAAATCTGCCAACAGCAAGCCCATCGCGCAAAGAATGCCGGGATTGCGCGGCACCAGCACGCGGCGGATGTCGAGTTCGGTTGCGAGCCGTGCGGCGTGCAGCGGTCCCGCACCACCAAACGCGACCAGGGTGTAGTCACGCGGGTCATGGCCGCGCTGCACGCTGATGACCCGGATCGCCCGCGCCATATTGGCGGTGACCACGGCAATGATGCCCTGCGCGGCGGCCAGCGCATCGATACCCAGCCGGGCCGCAATGCGGTCGATCGCCGCCCGCGCAAGATCCGCTCGGATCGGCATGCGGCCGCCAAGAAGCTGGGTCGGGTTCAGGGTCTGCAGCACCACATTGGCATCGGTGACGGTCGGCTCGTCATTGCCGCGGTTGTAGCAGGCCGGACCCGGATCCGCGCCGGCACTGCGCGGCCCGACCTTGAGCAATCCGCCGGTGTCGACAAACGCGATCGAGCCGCCGCCGGCGCCGACCGTATGGATGTCGAGCATCGGGGCCTTGATCGGATAGCCATGAACAACCGCCTCACGGGCGAGCCTCGCCTCGCCGCCCTGCATCAATGCGACATCGGTGGAGGTGCCGCCCATGTCGAAGGTGATGATGTCATGCTCCCCGATAAGCCGCGCCGTCACCTGGGCGCCGACCACGCCGGTGCTCGGCCCCGACAGCACGGTGCGCACCGGCAGCCGCGCGGCTGCATCGAATCCGATCACGCCGCCGTTCGACTGGGTCAGATACCGGGTCGCAGTGACACCCAGCGCGGTCAGCCGCTCGGCTACGCCGCGGATATAAAAGGCCATGACCGGCCCGAGGTAAGCGTTGACGACGGTCGTCGACAGCCGCTCGTATTCGCGAAACTCCGGGGCCACCTCATGCGAGGCGCAAACGAAGGCTTCAGGAAATTCCTCGGCAACGATGCGCCGCGCTGCTTCCTCATGCGTGGTGTCGAGAAAGCTGTACAAAAAACAGATGGCAACGGCCTTTACACCAACGTCCCGCAGAGCGCGGACCGCATCGCGCACTGCGGCTTTGTCGAGCGGGGTTTCAACACGGCCGGCGTGCAGCAGCCGTTCTGGCACTTCGCGGCGCAGCCGACGCGCGACCAGTGCCGGTGGTTTGTCCGCCTGCAGATCGTAGAGGTGGGGCCGTTTTTGCCGGCTGATTTCCAAGAGGTCGCGAAAGCCGGCGCTGGTGATCAAACCGGTCAGCGCGCCGCGATGCTGTATCAACGCATTGGTTGCCACAGTAGTCCCGTGACCGAAGTAGGAAATGTCAGTCGCCTGCGCGCCGACTTGGTCGAGAGCTTCGTCGACTCCGTCGACGACAGCGCGCGAGGGGTCGGCGGGGGTCGAGGAAACCTTCCAGACCGCGATCTGGCCTGTGCTCTCATCGAACAGGCAAATATCGGTAAAAGTGCCGCCGGAATCGACGCCGATCCGCAATGCCATGGATCAGCGGGCGCCGGCGGCCGCGTTGCCGGCGATATAGCCCTGACAAGCGGCACGGGCGCGGCCGTGCTGGCTAAAACCGCCGGCCGATTCCCCACCGCAATAGAGCCCCTGAATGACTTCGCCGCTCATGTCAAGGACCTGGCATTTGGCATTGATGCGCAGGCCGGCGCGAGTGTCGTGCACGACCGGTGTCGCCCAGGCGGCATAGAATGGCGGCTTGGCGATCTTGTATATTGGCTTGGGCTTGCCGAAATCTTCGTCGACGCCGGAATCGACGAAGGAATTATACCGCGCGACAGTTTCCTCCAGATTGGTCGGCGGCATCGGCACTCGCTGATATTTCATCACGATCTTTTCGGCGAGATCGGCCAGCCGGTCGGCGCTGAAGAAGAAGCCGGCCGCGATGTCGGCATGTGGCGGCGCCGGCGTCCATTCCTCGCGGGCGACCGCATCGCTGTCGAAAATGGCCCAGATCGGCCCCCCGCCATTGTGGCCGTCGTCGATCGCCGCCAGCGCCGCGTTCAAGAAATTATTTGGGTTCCATTCAAGATTCTTGGCGTTCAGATAGCTGCCCTGAACATAAGGATCGAGCGAATTGTAGTTGTTGGCGATATATTGCCCGCCCGTCTCGTCGTAGAAGCGCTTGCCGAGCATGTTGACCAGAATGACGTCCTGCCAATCGGCGACTCTGAGGCCGGTCGCGCGGGCGCGGCCGAATACGGGGCTGCCCGGCATCCACTGGAGATGTCGGTAATTATATTGGCGACCAATGGAGCCCGGTTTGGTCACGTTGGAGCCGAATTCGCCGATTTGGTTGTAGAAACCCCAGAGTGACGCACCGATCGCCATCGCCGCGAGCTCGCCGCTGCCATCCTGGTCTGACCAGGGCATGCCAGCGAGGCCGCAATATTCTTCGGTGAGGCGCGGGTCGAACATGCGGCGGAAGTTGACGTTACCGGTGGAACCGCCGGTGCCGATGATGACGGCCTTGCGCGCGCGGATATTCAACCTCGCCCCCTTATGATCCACCGCGATCCCGAGCACCGGGCCGCAGTTTGGAGCCCGCCGCTGGATCGAAGTCATCCGGTGCTCGAGCAGAATCTCGACACCTGCTTCCTTGGCGGCGACCTCGAGCGACCGCATCAAGCCGTTGCCGGAGGAACGGGTTTTTTGCATCGCCGGATCGGCAGGCTCGCCGGTGTGCGCCATCGGCCAGTGCATAACGGCAGAGTGCATTTCGCGTGGCACCGAATTTCCGACCGAATTTCCGCCAAGCGCATCTGGTGCCTTGTCGACAAACACGACCCCGCGGGCAACCAGCCATTCAAAGGTGGCCGCACTGTTGTCGGCGAATGCGCGAACGATTTCGCGGTCATTGTACCGGTAGTCGGGAAAGCCGTTGGGGCCGACCACCGACCAGTCCGTCAGGTCGCGGAACACCAGGTCCGGGGAATCCTTTATCCCGTATTTCTTCTGCACGCTGGTTCCGCCGCCGAGCGGAACATTGCCGCCGCTGATGATCGCATGGCCGCCGATATCCTTTTCGGCCTCGACCAGTATCACCGAGCATCCCCTCTCGCGCGCGACAATAGCCGCGGGCAGTCCCGTCGCTCCCGAGCCGACCACGACGACGTCGGCTTGGCGGTCCCATCTCATCCCGCTCCCCCTCGTTTTTGACGTGCCTGCGTTTGCGGCCAGCGGAACCTATGCCAGCTTCGGTGGAGCGGCTCAAGGAACGGACAGCTGTCAAGGTTTTTTGGTCGGTGCGCGCCTACCACATAAGGGAAGCACGGCACCGGTCCCAACCGAATGAACCTGATACCCGGCCAACCCGATCTATTCGACGAACCACGCCTTGATGGGCTTTCTCAGGCGAGCGCAATCGTGACGCCGTGCGAGGAGCAGATACTGATCCCGTCGATCGACGCGGTGGAGCTCTCGCCTTTCCGCTTTCATGGCTGGCTGGGCAAGCGGCTTACAGCGTCCTACGGCTGGAGCTACGACTTCGACGACGCCAGCTTCAGCCCGGCCGAGGCGATCCCTGATTGGCTGCTGCCGCTCCGCGCGAAGGCGGCAGAGTTCGCCTGCCTGAAACCAGACGAACTCGTACAAGCTTTGCTGATCCGTTACGATCGCGGAGCCGGGATTGGCTGGCACCGAGACCGTCCCGTGTTCGAGCATGTCCTCGGCATCTCGCTCGGGGCCCCTGCAACGATGCGGTTCCGGCGTCGCAAGCCCGGTGGCTTCGATCGGGCATCGGTTTTTCTCGCACCCAGATCGATCTACCATCTGACGGGGGAGGCGCGGCATGAATGGGAGCACAGCATCGCCGCTATGGAGGTGACGCGCTGGTCGATCACCTTCCGCAGCCTGCTAGACCGCATCGCCGGGCAGCGAGGCCGCTGAAGCACAGCTGGCCGCGCCCAGTTCTCAGCCATTCCCGTGGCGAAGCTGCTCAGCGGTGCGGCATTTTCTCCATCATTTGGACAAACCCCGCGCATCGCGATGACCGTCTCCGACATCCCGACCACCACCGCCATTCGATGCCAGCCTTGGCGATCGGGCGGTCGTCCGATCGTCCGCGAGTGGGCGCCGAAACCTCTTGATGGAGGGCTTATAGCCTCCCTGGGTATAGCCAGCCCCCGGTGCGGCAACAACCGAGCAACACCAACACCCTAGGGGTGTCTTTCAGCGCCGTGCAGATTATCGACTCGAAATGGGGTCTCTTCCAGCGCGTCAACGGCGCGAGCGGAACCGCGATCCGATGAGACCTCGGTTGCGTGGGGCGGGATCTACAACGATCCCTTTGGGCGCAACAAGCAGGACCCCGGTGGGCTTCGACACCTTTTTGGATAAGACAAATTTGGAGGCGGTGAGGCCGCCCGCTCGGTACGCGGAATGGTGAGCAGAACTCTATTACAATTAGGCGACCTTCAAAGGCCTGTGGCCGACCACCGGCACTCAGCTCTATTTCGACCCGGCCCTCCAACCTGGCGCGGGCCGCGCTACGGTCTTCACGGTCCGAAACGTGGCTTTATTCTGATGACGTAAGTAGCCGAGGCGTGCGCGTCCGGTGGGGCTGCCTTGCGCCTCGACGGTGTCGGATGTGGGCGCATCCGATCTGCCGTCTGAAGCGCCGGATTGCAGCCGCGGCGGAGCGTAAGAGGGGCGGACGC
>JAFAHQ010000123.1 GCA_019237135.1 Alphaproteobacteria bacterium | reverse complement strand
CGCTGTCGTCGCCGATCACCCACTACGTTGATCGCGACATCTCCGAGATGATTCGGCGGCTCGATCGCTATACCAGCGCACGCGCCGAGGATCTGCGCGAGAGCGGCGACATCGGCAGCTACGGGCACAATCTGCGCCGCGTCGCCTCGCGCTTTTGCAAATGCTACATCGGTCGCCAGGGCTACCGAGAAGGTCAGTGGGGCTTTCTGATCGCGCTGTGCGCGGCGCTGTATCCGATCCTCTCCTATCTGAAGGCACGGCTCGACCCCTCGCCTGAGGCGGTCCCGCACCCCGGTCCTCTCCCCGCAAGCGGGGAGAGGGAGGGACCCGCGAAGCAGCAGGGTGAGGGGCAGAGCGCGGCCCTTGGGGTCGAGCCTGAGTGATGGCGAGCGTGGTGATGGCCGATGACGGCATTCCCTTCGACGGGGTAATGGCGGAAACGGCACCTCTTGGCGGTGCCGAGACGGCCTTTGTGGCACTCGCCGAGGCTCTGGCGGCGCGCGGCCATCGGGTCGAGGTGCGCAATCGCTGCCGCGCGGCGGTCGTTCACAAGGGGGTGCGCTGGGCGCCGCTGTCGCGCGACCTGCCACTTGGCTGCGACCTCTACATCGGCAATCGCGGCCGCCGGGTTATCGGGCTCGTCCGCCACGTCGGTCGCCGGCTGTTCTGGCTGCATAACCCCGCCATCTACCTCAGAAAGCCGCGCAATCTGTGGCAGCTCGCCCGCCACCGTCCGATCCTGGTGGTGACCGGCGCCTATCACGCGGCGACAATCCCGCGCTGGCTGCGCTACGCAGAGCGCGAGATAATCCCCTACGGCATTCTCGACTGTTTCCGAACCGCACCATCGCGCGAGCCACCGCCACCGCGGGCGATCTTCACCTCGAATCCGTTACGTGGACTCGATTGGCTGCTCGATCTCTGGGTCAAGCACATCAGGCCCGCAGTGCCCACGGCGGAGCTACACATCTATGCCGGCGGCGCCGTCTATGGCCTCGCCGGCACGCCGCGGGCGCGGCGGATGGACAAGATCTTGGCCCGGGCCGATGCGCTCGCTGCTTCGGGCGTCCGCCGCTTCGCCCCGGTTGGACGCGACGCGTTGACGATGGAGCTGCTGGGCGCCCGGGTCATGCTATATCGTGGCGACCCCGGTGAAACATTCTGCCTGGCGCTCGCCGAGGCTCAGGCAATGGGGGTTCCAGCTGTGGTCGAACCGCTGGGCTCGGCACCCGAGCGCGTCATCGACGGAGTGACCGGGCGTGTGGCAAAGGATGATGACGGTTTCGTAGCGGCGGCGGTTGCGCTACTGCGCGACGACGAGCTGTGGCGACGATGGCATCTTGCCGCGCTCGAGCGGCAGCGCGGGCTCAGCTGGGATGCCGTCGGTGCCCGGTTCGAGGCGCTGATGCTCGATGGACGGGACCGGCGACGCATTCCCGGTTTTTCCCGGGATAACCGGGAAATAAAATGAATTCGACCGCGAAATCGCTCGCTTCAGCGCCGATAAGCAAGATGTATCAAAGACTTAACTACCGCTTGTCGGTCAGTCGAACCGGGAATTTCAGGGCTCCTGAACCGGGAACCAGAACGCAAAACCGGGAAATAACCGGGAATTCGGTCGGCTGCCCTTTGTATTACGCGCCCTGCCACCTATCCTGTTGGAAAACAATACGCTTTGATCTTGGCGGCAAAATGGCCAGCATGAGGCGGCGGCGCCCCCCGAGGAGTTGCGGGTCCTGATCCAGGAACGGGAGTGATCTCATGAAGTTTGGTGTTCACAACCCATCCTGGCTCTTCGGACCCGATCCGGCCGAAGCTTTCGAAGCTGTGAAGGCGAAGGCGCAATGGGCGGAGAACCACGGTTTCTCGTGGTTCTCGGTGATGGACCACCTGATCCAGATCGGCGGGGTCGGCGCGCCCGATGAGCCCTTCATGGAGGGCTGGACCGTTTTGTCGGCGCTGGCCGCGGTAACCAACCGTATTCGTCTCGCGACGCTCGCCACGTCAGTCGGTTACCGCAACCCGGCGCATCTGGCCAAAATGGCTGCCACTGTCGATCTGATCAGCCGAGGACGGCTGACCCTTGGCATAGGCGCAGGCTACCTCGAGGCCGAATACCGCCAATATGGCTGGGAGTTTCCGGCGCGCGCGGCAGTGCGCATCCGGCAGATGGAGGAGGCCGTTCGGCTGATCCTGGCAATGTGGACCGAAAAGCGAACCACTTTTCATGGCAAGTATTTCCACGTCGAGGATGCGATCCTCGAGCCGAAGCCGGTGCAGAAGCCACGTCCGCCGGTCATGATCGCCGGCGGCGGCGAGCAGCTCACATTGCGTGCGGTCGCCCGCCTGGCCGATGCCTGCAATGTCGGCGGGGACCCCGCAATGGTGAGGCACAAGCTCGCGGTGCTTCGCGGGCATTGCGAGGCAGCGCAACGCGACTACGACGCGATCGAAAAGACCCATAACAATAGCTGGTTGCTGGCTCGCGACGAGACCGCTGTGGTGACAAAGCGTCAACGCCTCGCACCGCGCGGACCATTGCGGGGCTTTGTCGGCACCGTGTCCGAGGCGATTGATCTGATCGGGCAATACCAGGACGCCGGCGTGCAGCTGTTGATCAACAGCGACTACCGCAACGACACCGAGACCAACGAGCTGCTGGCCTCGGAAGTTATGCCGCATTTCTCGTAAGCGGCTACCAAGTACACGGTCAGCTCCCGCGGCCGGCGGTCACGTTGCCTAATTCTCGGAGGCCGAGTGTCGGCACAGGTGATTTGACGGGGGCTCAAATTCCGGTCCCAATAGGCGGCCAAGAAAGAGGCGAGATAGGAGCCTTCGACGTGGCCGCGGCGCGATTAACTCTGCGCGTCGATCTTGGCAGGGATCGCGCGATCGGTCCCGGAAAGATCCGACTTCTAGAAGCGATCCGCGACACCGGATCGATCACCAAAGCTGGCATATCGCTCGGCATGTCGTATCGGCGCGCGTGGCTCTTGGTCGACGATATGAACAACTGCTTCCGCGAGCCGGTCGCCGCTGCTCATGCTGGCGGAAGCCACGGCGGCGGTGCCGCCTTGACCGCCTTTGGCAGGAGCCTGATCGACGAGTATCGGGCGATAGAGGTCGAGGCTTATGCCGCAACCGCCGCGCGACTGCGGGCGCTCGGAGCGGCCTGCAAACGGGCTCAGGAAACGACGCCGGCGAAATCGCATGCAGCGCCGCGCCGCCGCACGATCGCCCGTTAACATCACGTTCGCGGAAGAATGCGGGCGAGCCGCCGCGCCAGGAATTCGGCAGCCAGCAACGCGAGCAGCGAAATCGCGATCGATATAAAGGTTAGGCGGAGGGCGCCCGCATCGCCGCCAGGAATTTGGGTCAGGGTATAGATCAACGTGGGGAGGGTCTGCGTCTCGCCCGGAATGTTTGAAACGAAGGTGATCGTGGCGCCGAACTCGCCCATGCTGCGCGCAAACGACAGAATCATCCCGGCGATGATGCCGGGAAGAGCGAGCGGCAGCGTGATGACCAGAAAGACCCAGATCGGGCCGGCGCCGAGCGTGGCAGCGGCGTCCTCCAACCGGCGATCGACGGCCTCGATCGACAGGCGGATCGCGCGCACCATCAATGGAAAGCCCATTACGGCGCAAGCAAGCGCGGCGCCGGTCCAGCGAAACGCAAAAACGATGCCGAAATGTTGGTCCAGGAAATGGCCCAGCGGGCCACGGCGGCCGAGCAGCAGCAGCAGGAGGTAACCGGTCACCACCGGCGGCATGACCAATGGAAGATGAACCAGCCCATCGAGCAGCGATTTTCCCCAGAACCGTCCGCGCGCCAAAACGAACGCCACCAGAATCCCCGGTACGAGGCTCGTCGTCATGGCCCAGAAGGCAACGCGCAGGCTGAGACGCACCGCAGTCGCCTCCTCCGCAGACAGATGCAGCAATTCCGCCATTTTGGGGTTCGGCCGATCGCCTCGCATCAGTCCTATTGAAGGACCGAGAACCCCTGCTTCTCAAAGATCGGGCGCGCGATGGGCGATTTGAGAAAGGCAATATAGCCCGGAGCGGCGGGATTGGTGGACGCGGCCACTACGGCAATTGGATAGATGATCGGCGGATGGGTGTTTTCCGGGAAGATGCTCATAATCTTCACGCCCTTATCGGCAACGGCATCGGTCTGGTAGACGATCCCGAGCGGAGCCTCGCCACGCGAGACCAGCGACAAGGTCGCGCGGACGTTCTCTGCGGGCGCCAACCGGTCGGCAACGGAAGACCACACGCCGAGCGACTCGAGCGCCGCCTTGCCGTATCTTCCGGCCGGCACGCCGTTCGGGTCGGCAATCGCCAGCCGGCCGTTACCGAGCGCCTGAGCAAGCGGGAAGTTTGGCGCAATGTCGAGCTTGCCGGTGCTGTTGACCGGCGCGATCAACACGAGCCGATTGCCGAGCAGGTTGGCGCGTGTCTCGGGCTTGATCAAATTTCTCTTCGCCAGGTAGTCCATCCAGTCGAGATCAGCGGAGATGAAAATGTCGGCGGGTGCAGCGGCCTCCATCTGCTTTGCCAAAGTCGAGCTCGCGGCGTAGGAGGTAGTGGTTTTCTGGCCCTTGTCGTGCTCGTAGGCGGCATTTACCTCGTCGAGTCCGTCTTTAAGACTGGCCGCGGCGAAAATTACCAGCTTTTGGCTCTGTGCCGACGCAGGTGCGCTCCACGGAGTGCTCGACAATGCGAGCAGGATGAACACCACCAAATCGTACGACGTTGGAAAGCGCAAACGCCCAATCATCATCATCCCTCATCCGAAGGGCGTAATATTCGTCGGAATACAAAGCTTAGCAAAGACCGATTTTCTGGCAATCTGCGGAGCCGCGAACCCGCGCTCGATACTAAGTCGGTGACGCCGACGCGCGCTCCTTAGCCAGCACCGACTCGGCGAGCCGCACCCAATAGCTCGCACCGAGCGGCAACACCTCGTCGTTAAAATCGTAGTGCGGATTGTGGAGTATTCCACCGGCTTCAGCAGTGCCGTTGCCAATCCAGATATAAGCCCCCGGCTTCTGCTCGAGAAAGCAAGCAAAATCCTCCGCCGCCATGCTCGGTAGCAGGTCGCGCTTGACATTGCTCTCGCCGACGATGGAAGCCGCCGTCGCAGCCGCGATCTCGGTTTCCGTCGACGCGTTGATCAAAGCCGGGTAGCGCCGTTCGTAACGGAGCGCCATTTGCGCGCCGCAAGCCCGGCAGATTCCGTCGGCGATGCGCCGGATCGCCGGCTCGATCTGGTCGCGCACCGCCGGATTGAAAGAACGGGTCGTGCCGCGCAGCACCACCCTATCGGGAATGACATTCCAGGTGTCGCCGCCGTGGACCTGGGTGATGCTGACGACGGCACCCTCCAACGGGTGCACATTGCGGCTGGTGATCGTTTGCAACCCGCTCACCAATTGCGCTGCAGCGACAATCGGATCGATCGCCAGATGCGGCATCGCCGCGTGTGCGCCGCGGCCGCTGATCGTGATCTCGAAAATGTCGAAGGCGGCCATCATCGGTCCCGGCCGGACCGCAAACTGACCGACCGGCACCTCGGGCCAATTGTGCATGCCATAAACTGCTTCGACCGGATAGCGCTCGAGCACGCCTTCTTCAATCATGAGCCGAGCGCCGCCTTCGTTCTCCTCGGCGGGCTGAAAGATGAAATGGATCGTGCCGGCGAAATTGCGGGTCTCCGCGAGGTGCTTTGCCGCGCCCAACAGCATTGCAGTATGACCGTCGTGACCGCAGGCGTGCATGCGCCCATGATTTTGCGAGGCATGGGGAACATCGTTTTGTTCTTCGATGTGCAACCCATCCATATCGGCGCGAAGCGCAATCGCACGATCGCCGGCCAGAGAGCCTTTGAGCGTGCCGATGACGCCGGTCTGGGCGATACCGCGATCGACCGAAACGCCGAAAGATTCGAGGAGCCCGGCCACCAGATCCGCCGTCTTATGCTCTTCGAACGCAGTCTCGGGATGCGCATGGATTTGGTGGCGCCACTGCGTCATCTCGGCATGAAACTCGGCGATTCGATTGATAACCGGCATGATCCGCAGTCCTCCCGACAGCTCCCGGGAGGTTGACAAGCCGAGGACTACCCTGTCAACAGCACCAATTCGCCTGCCTCAGACCGGGTCGAGCAAACATGACCGACAGATCCTCGGATGACGAAAGCGGACTCCGCCAGGGCGAGATTGCGGTAGCGCTGCCGCCACAAAGCGACGCCGGCCTTTACTTCATCGGCACGATCCATACCCCCTGGCACACGCGGCGGGAGTGCCCGAAGCGAGGCAGCTTCGACGGACCGATCTGTTCGATCGTCGTCGACGAGCGCTGGCGGATGGCATTGACCGGCCTCGCCGGCCACCGGCGCATCCAGGTCCTCTATTGGATGCAACGCGCGCGCCGCGATCTCGTATTGCAGACGCCGTTCAGCACGATGCGGACTACCGGAACTTTTGCCCTACGCTCGCCGGTGCGGCCGAACCCGATCGCTTCCTCGATCGTCGAACTGGTGGCGGTCGACGGTACCTCTGTTCAGGTGCGCGGGCTCGACTGCCTCGACGGCACCCCGCTGATCGACTTGAAGCCGGAACGCGGAGCGAGCGAATAACCCCCGCGCCGCGCCGTGGCGGTCAGCTCCGTGCCGCGACCAGCACAGGCGTGGCGCGATAAAGGTCGGGAAACAGCCGCTTCAAGGCCTCGAGCTTCGGCAAATCGTTGATCACGATATAGGGGTATCGGGGATTACGTGTCAGGAAATCCTGATGATAATCCTCGGCCGGATAGAAATTCCGGCCGGGCTCGATTTTGGTGACGATCGAACCATCGAACATATGGGCTTGGTCGAGCTGTGCGATATACGCCTCGGCAATGTGCGCCTGCTCCGCATTGGTCGGGAAAATTGCCGAGCGGTATTGGGTCCCGACATCCGGGCCCTGGCGGTTGAGTTCGGTCGGATCATGGGCGACTGAAAAATAGATCTGCAGGATATGGCCATAGCTGATCCGGCGGGGATCAAAGGTGATCCGCACCGATTCCGCGTGCCCAGTCGTGTTCGTGGCGACCATCTCGTAATGCGCCGCCTCGGCACTGCCGCCGGCATAACCGGAGACGGCACCGGTGACGCCCTCGACGTGCTGGAACACGCTCTGGACGCCCCAGAAGCAGCCCCCGGCAAGGACCGCGACCTCGGATGTCGCCTGCGGGCCCGACGGTTCGTCGAGCACCGGCGGTGGGATCGGGCGCGCACCCTCTGCCGCCGACGGTACGCCTCGGAACGCGAGGCCCGCGCCGAGCAATAGCGCCAGAAATATCAATGCCGGGCGGATAAAGGAGGATGCTTGCGGCACAAATCGCCTCCCGAAAGCGGGTTTGGACAGAACCCAAAGCTTGAAGCTACGCGGCTCGGGTATCGAACGCTGCCGGAAGGCGCGCGAGGACCAGTTTCTGTGCCGAACGGCCGAAGAAATGGTAGCCCGATCCGCCCTCGGCCAATAGGTCGAGGAATGCGTCGGGCTCGGTAATCCTGACGCAGCCCAGAACATCGGCGCCGCGGGCGAGAAACGCGTCGGGCAGCATCCCGACGGTCGGCCCGACGACCGTGACGCGAGCATCGGTCCGGGTCAACGCCAACAGCTCTTCGAGCGTATTGTTGACCAGGGTGGCACCGGTGATCAGCGCGACATCGGCATCCGGCAATATCTCGCGCGCCTGCTCGGTCGGACGGAAGAACGGCAGCTCGTCCGCCTTTAACGTGGCCGGGTCCTGTTCGAGCACCAGATACTCTTGGCCGCGACGCTTCAGCTCCTTGAGAAACGGGACAAAGGCGCCGACCACCACGACCTTGTCGCCATGACGGATATCGGTCGCGTCGAATGCGTCGACACCGGCTTGAAGCTCGACCTCCGGATGCGGCCGGCGCTGCCAGCAAAGATCGGCGAGCGCATTGACGGTCGCAATCCCGACTGCACGGCGGATCCCATGATCGGAAAAGGCTTCACGCGCCAGGTCGAAAGCCCGCCGGCCGTGCAATTTCCCCGGAAATGGCATGGCCATCGCCGAGCTCGGGCAGCACACCGCCTCGGGGATCGATTTGAGCGGCGTGGCACTGGCGCCTGCGGTCCCGTCGCTTAGCTTGACCCCGGTAAAAAACAGCCCCACCACCGCCCTCTCGATCATGATCTCGTCGAGCTCGCGGCCGAGGATCGTGCCGATCATCGCGATCGTCTCGCCGAGTATCGAATTGTTTTCGGTCTGCATCATGGCTCTGCTTCTGCTACCGGCATCCATCCTAGCAGTATCGGCCTATTACATAAACCCACCGGGCTGGCAAACGTGATATTCGATGGGATAGAACGTCCGACCGGTAGTAAGGAGATCACGATGAGGCTCAGCGCCCGCAATCAGCTGAAGGGCAAGATCGTCGCGATAACCAAGGGTCAAACGACGGCGCACGTGCGCATCGACATTGGCGGCGGAGTGATCGTCACCTCGTCGATCACCAACGAGGCCGTCGATGATCTCGCCCTCAAAGTCGGCGACGATGCGGTCGCGGTGATAAAGGCATCGGATGTGATGGTCGCCAAGTGAGGCGACGGGACCTCTTCGGGCTGAGCGCGGGCGCGGTCGCCGGGCTGGCTTTTGCGCCATCGCTTGCCGAAGGAAGGTCCTTCACCGATTCCGCCGGGCGGCGGATCAATGTACCGGACGAGGTAAGCCGCGTCTTTCCTGCTGGGCCGCCGGCTTCTGTTACCCTCTACATGGCGGCGTCCGAAAAGATGCTGGGATGGACGCGCGCGCCGAGCCCGGAAGCGCGGACCTTTCTGCCTTCGCGATATACCGAGCTCCCTGAGCTCGGCCGGCTGACCGGCCGCGGCAACACGGTCAACCTGGAAAATGTCGTCCGGCTGATGCCCGATTTGGTGCTCGATGTCGGCGATACCTCTGCGACCTATGTGTCGCTCGCCGACCGGGTGCAGGAGCAGACCCATATCCCCGCCGTGCTGATCGGCGGCCACCTCGCGGACACCGCCGACACACTGCGCCAAGTAGGCTCCGTGCTCGGCGTTTCCGAACGAGCGGAAACGCTGGCTCGCTACGCAGAGGGCGTGCTCGCCGAGGTCCGGAAAGAGACGGCGAAGATCCCGCCGGCTAACCGTCCGAGCGTTTACTTCGCGCGCGGGCCACATGGTCTCGAGACGGCGGTGGCTGGTTCGATCGGCAGCGAGGTCGTCGATCTTGTCGGCGCCCGCAACGTCGTGGGCACGGAAACCGCGCCGCGGACGGTTATCGATGTTTCGTCCGAGCAGATCCTGGCTTGGCAGCCTGAGGTGATCCTGACCGTTGATCGGCGGTTTCACGCGGCGATCCGCACCGACCCGGTGTGGCGCGAGGTCAAGGCAGTACAGACCGGGAACATCCATTTCGTGCCTGATCTGCCGTTCTCATGGCTCGACAACCCGCCCGCGGCCAATCGGCTGATCGGGCTCCTTTGGCTCGGCAAGCTGCTCTATCCTGCTTCGTTCCCACAGGACGTTCGTGCCGAGGCCCGCCGTTTTTATGCCCTCTTCTACCAGCAGGAGCCGAGCGAAGCACAGCTCGACGGTCTCCTTACCGAGCCGCCGGCGTGAACCTGCGCCGGCTCACGGCTACCGCGCGATCGTCATCGGTGCTGCGCTAGTTCTGGTGCTGCTCGTCGCTGTTGCAATTGCGCTGGGCCCATACCCGCTCGCGGCGAGGGACCTCCTCGGGTTCCTGGTGGCCAAGGCGACCGGCGCTGCCTCGCCGCTGACGTTGCCGGCCGAAACCGTCATTCTGGAAATTCGCCTGCCCCGGGTGCTGGCGGCACTCGCGGTCGGCGCCGGCCTGGCGGCTTCCGGAGCCGCCTACCAGTCGCTGTTCCGCAACCCGCTGGTCTCGCCCGACATCCTCGGCGTTTCGGCGGGTGCCGCTCTCGGCGCGGTGGTCGGGATCTTTCTGTCATTGCCGGTCCTTGCCATCGAAGCCGCGTCCTTTGCCGGCGGGCTGGCGGCGGTGATCGTCGTCTATGGCGTCGCCGCGGCGATCCGCGGTCGCGACGCGGTATTGGTGTTGGTTCTCGCCGGTGTGGTGATCGGGGCGCTGTTCGGCGCTGGAGTGGGGCTCTTGAAGTATCTCGCCGACCCCTACAACCAATTGCCGGCCATCACCTTTTGGCTGCTCGGCAGCCTGGCGGCGACCAACCCGCGCGATCTGACGAGCCTGTTGCCGGCGGTGGCCCTCGGTCTGGTACCCCTTTGCCTGCTGCGCTGGCAGATCGATGTGATGACCTTGGGCGAGGAGGAAGCGACCGCTCTCGGCCTCGACACTCGCATGCTGCGCATTGTCGTGATTGCAGGGGCGACATTGATGACCTCGGCTTCGGTCGCGGCAAGCGGCATCATCGGTTGGGTCGGGCTCGTCGTGCCACACCTCGCGCGGCTCGTTGTCGGGCCAGCCTTCGTGCGGCTATTGCCGATCTGTGCGCTGTTCGGCGCCGGTTACCTGCTCGCCGTAGATACGGCGGCGCGCACCCTCGGCGCTGTCGAGCTGCCGCTTGGGGTGCTGACGGCTGCGTTCGGCACGCCGGTGTTTTTATGGCTATTAGCATTCAGCAGGCGCCCGGCATGGTCATGAGCATGCCGCGGCTGGCCGTCGAGGACCTGAGCTACGGCTATCCGGGACGAGATGTCGGGCAGCACATCCACTTTACCGTTGGTGCCGGTGAAGTGCTGTGCGTGCTTGGGCGCAACGGCGAAGGCAAATCGACATTGTTCAAGACGATCCTCGGCCTGCTGCCGCCGCGTGCCGGTGCGGTGCGGGTCGATGGTCAGCCGATTTCGGGTTGGAGCCCGCGCCGACGGGCCCTGGCCTTTGGTTACGTGCCGCAAAACAGCGCCGGCGCGTTCCCGTTTACGGTAGCCGAACTCGTGCTGATGGGCCGCACCGCGCATCGCGGAGTTTTTGCCGCGCCGTCCGCTGCCGATCGCCGGGCGGCGGACGAGGCAATTGTCACCTTGGGGATCGCCCACCTCGCAGAGCGAGAGTGGCTGCGGGTCAGCGGCGGCGAGCGGCAGCTCGCGGTGCTCGCCCGGGCGCTTGCGCAGGAACCGCGGATCCTGGTTCTCGACGAACCGACTGCGAGCCTCGATTTCGGGAACCAAGTGCGGGTGCTCGACGCTGTTCGAAATCTGGCCGAAACTCGCGGGCTGAGCGTATTGCTGTCGACCCATCACCCGGAACAGGCTTTCGCCTGTTCCGACCGGGTTGCGGTGCTGGCCGGCGGCGAGCTGCTGCGGATTGGCGCTCCCGTCGACGTCATCACCGCCGAGACGCTTCGCGCTTGCTACTCGGTCGATGTCGCTGTCCTACCGGTAGCGGACGAACGATACCGTGTGTGCGTGCCCCGCCTCTATCTACAATGACTTGGGCGGCGGCGCTACCGGCCGGCGCGGCGCGACCGGGGCGGCGGGGATGCTGGTCAGGTCGATCTCGGGCATCGGCAAGTCGAGTTGGCGCAGCACCGCGTTGGCGAGCTCGTTGTAGCGGTCAAAGCTGCGCCGCAACCGGCCCCGCCAGGCGGGAATGCCGCCGCTGGCATGCAGTTCGAAGGAGGAATCGCGGCCATCGAGCGCCGACGAGACGTGGTCCCAGGCCATCTGCAACAGGGCCGAGCGCTGCAGTGCGGTGTACCCGCCGCCGCTGAATGATTCCTCGAGCCCAGCGGCGATCTCGGGCGTGCCGAGGTCGCGGTCGGAGGGA
>JAFAHQ010000203.1 GCA_019237135.1 Alphaproteobacteria bacterium | reverse complement strand
GACGCGGACTGCGGCGGCGAGTGCGCCTGCGCCACCTGCCACGTCTATGTCGATCCCGCCTGGTTCGAAAAGACCGGTGCCCCGGTGCCCGCGTCGCAGGAGGCGAGTATGTTGAGCTTTGCCGCCGAGGCCGAGTTCAATTCGCGCCTGTCGTGCCAGATTGCGATGCGCCAGGAACTCGACGGGTTGATCGTCCGCATGCCGCAGGGCCAGCACTAACGGGAGCAGCCGCGATGGAAACCCAACTTCATGACGCCTACTCGATCCCCTTGGAGGCGATCGACGTCAGCGACCCGCAGCTCTACCAGAACGATACCTACTACCCCTATTTCGAACGGCTGCGCCGGGAGGCGCCGGTGCATTGGTGCCGGGAGAGCCGCTACGGCCCCTATTGGTCGGTTTGCAAGTACAAGGACATCATGCAGGTCGAGGTCAACCACGGGATTTATTCATCCGAGCTTGGCGGCATCGCGGTCGAGGATCAGCCGGTGGGGCTGGAGCGTGAGAGCTTCATCCGAATGGATCCGCCCAAGCACGACGAGCAGCGCAAGGTGGTCAGCCCGATCGTGGCGCCGGCGAACCTCGCCGAGATGGAAGCGACGATCCGCGAGCGGACGATCCGGGTGCTCGAAGGTCTGCCGCGAGGCGAGACCTTCGACTGGGTCGAGCGGGTGTCGATCGAGCTGACGACGATGATGCTCGCGACCCTCTTCGACTATCCCTGGGAAGACCGGCGCCAGCTGACCTATTGGTCCGACGTCGCGATCTGCAATGTCCGTGCGCCGGAATCGCCGGTGCATTCGGAACAGGAAAAGTTTGACGAAATAAAGAAAATGGCCGAACGGATGGCCGAACTCTACAACAAGCGCGCCAAGCAGCCGCCAAAGTTCGATCTCTTATCGATGCTCGCGCATGGCCGGGCGACGCAGGACATGCCGTTGCGCGAATTCATGGGCAATCTGACCTTGCTGATCGTCGGCGGCAACGACACGACGCGCAACTCGATGACCGGCGGCCTCTACGCGCTGAACCAGCATCCGCGCGAATATCAAAAATTGCGCGACAATCCGGCGCTAATTGCGAGCCTCGTCCCGGAAATCATCCGCTACGTGACCCCGGTTATTCACATGCGGCGCACGGCAACGCAGGACGCCGACCTCGGCGGCCAGCAGATCCGCACCGGCGACAAGGTGGTCATGTGGTACGTTTCAGGTAACCGCGATCCGGATGCGATCGATGATCCCGACAACTTCATCATCGACCGGCCGCGGCCGCGCCAGCACCTGTCGTTCGGCTTCGGCATCCATCGCTGCGTCGGCAACCGGCTCGCCGAGTTGCAATTGCGCGTTCTCTGGGAGGAATTGCTGCCGCGCCATCCTATCATCGAGGTATTGGCGCCGCCGCGGCGCACCTACTCGAACTTCATCCACGGCATGCGCTCGATGCCGGTGCGCATCCCGATGCATTAGCGGCAGGCCGCCCGATTAAGACTTTGGAATTTTGAAGATCTGGCCGGGATAGATCTTGTCGGGGTTGCGAATCTGGTCGGGATTGGCCGAGTAGATGACCACATACCGCGTGCCCGCACCATAGGCGCGCTGGGCGATTCGCCAGAGATTGTTGCCGCGCTGAACGACATAATTCTGGCCCGGCGCCGGCTCCATCGCAGCTCCTCGCGTGAAGGGTAGAGCGACGCGCTGGGCAACCCGCCCGCTGGAAGCGAGCTGGTCGAGACGAAGCTCGAGTTGCCCCTGCGGGACGGCTCGCGAGGAAGTCGCCGACCACGCGCCCGCTGCGTCGGCCGTCACGGTGGCGAGCGGCTCGTTGCCGAGATAGATTTGGACGGTCGCGCCCGGCGCGGCATGTCCCGACAGCACGACCCGGCCCTGCGTATCGTACTCGGCGGTGTCCATCGACAGTGAGTTCGGTTTCCCGGACGAAGTGCCGTCCGGCAGCTGCAGCACCCGCGCACCGCCCCCGCCGTCATGTGGCAGCACGACAGCGAGTGCCGTCTCGCCCGCGCGGCCCGCTGGCGCCGGCGGGCTGATCGACAACGCCACCGCCTCTTCCGACTTGATCGTCGCGCCGTTGCTCGGGTTAGAGGCTTCGGCGGAAAGCAGCCGGTCGCCTGGCGCGATAGGCTGCGTGGGGATCAACACCCATTCTCCACGCCGATCCGCTGTGACCTCGCCGATCGCCGTGTCTCCGTCGCGAACGGTCACCTTCGCTCCCGGCTCGGCCCGCCCGGCAATGACCGCCGTTCCGGTCGGACCGACCTTGACCACATCGAAGCTCGGCGGGACCGGGGCAGGCGGCTGTGCGACACGGTCGGGCGCGGTCGGCTTGGCCAGCGCGAGCTCGGGCTCGCTCTGCGCGGCGGTTGCTTCCTTGGGTTTCGATAGCTCGCTCTGACGCGTGCTGTCGCCACGAAAAACAACAGCGCTGGCGGCGACGAGCAGCGCAACTGCCGTCGCCGAGCCGATCAAAACGCCGTACCGCACCAATCCTCGCGAATTTCCTCAGATTGCCACGCGGCAACTCTATGCTTCGGTGTAGCGCCTTGCAATCTTCACAGCCTCGGCGGGAGGGTAGTTGACGATGAGCAATATCCGACGGCTGTGCGTTTATTGCGGCTCGTCCGGCGCGGTCGAGCCGCAATTTCGGGAAGCCGCGAGCGAGCTCGGGGCGCGTCTGGGCGCGGCGGGTATCGAGTTGGTCTACGGCGGCGGACGGGTCGGGTTGATGGGCCTGCTCGCCGATGCCGCGCTGAGCGCAAGCGGCAAGGTGACCGGCGTGATCCCTGCGCGGCTCCGCGATGCCGAGGTGGCGCACACCGGCCTCACCGAACTTGTCGTCGTCGAGAGTATGCACGACCGCAAGCGATTGATGGCCGAAAAGGCCGACGCGTTTGCGGTTTTGCCGGGTGGGATCGGAACGCTCGACGAGCTCTTCGAAATCGTCAGCTGGAAGCAGCTCGGGCTGCACGACAAGCCGATCCTGCTCGTCGATATCGGCGGGTATTGGGCGCCACTGCGTAGCCTTCTCGACCACATTGTCATCAACGGCTTTGCGCGCCCGCAAACCCGCCTTCTGCTGCAAGTCATCCCGAGCGTATCGGCGTTGATGGCGACTTTGTCGGAAGAGCCAGCCGGGTTGCGGAAGACGGACATCGAGCGGCTCTGAACGGCGGCTTGTCTCACCCTCCGGTGGCTCTTATCCTTGCCCTGTTCGGCCGCATCCGAGGGTGGAAATCGATGGCAAAGATCAAGGTGGCTCAGCCGATCGTCGAACTGGATGGCGACGAAATGGCTCGGATTATGTGGAGCTTCATCAAGAACAAGCTGATCCTGCCATATCTCGATATCGAGCTGAAATATTTCGATCTCGGCATGGAGCAACGCGACGCCACCGAGGATCAGATCACCGTCGAGGCGGCTGAGGCGATCAAGCGGTACGGTGTCGGAGTCAAATGCGCCGGGATCACGCCCGACGAGGCGCGTGTCGCCGAGTTCAACCTGAAGCGCATGTACAAGTCGCCGAATGGCACGTTGCGAAACATCATCGGCGGTACGATTTTCCGCGAGCCCATTGTATGCCAGAACGTACCCCGCCTGGTGCCCAACTGGACGCAGCCGATCGTGATCGGCCGTCATGCCTATGCCGACCAATATGCCGCAACCGATTTCGTCGTTCCGGAAGCCGGCACTTTGACGATGACCTTCACCCCAAAACACGGTGGCCAGCCGGTCACCCGCAAGGTGTTCGATTTCCCCGACGGCGGTGTCGCGATGGGGATGTACAACCTCGACGAATCCATCAAGGGGTTCGCCCGCTCTTCGTTCAATTTCGGGCTGCAGCGTGGCTGGCCGGTCTATCTCTCGACCAAGAACACGATCCTCAAAGCCTATGACGGACGCTTTAAGGATCTTTTCCAGGAGGTGTTCGACAACGAGTTCGCCGCCGATTACAAGAAGCGCAATTTGACGTACGAGCACCGGCTGATCGACGACATGGTCGCGTTGGCGCTCAAGTGGAATGGCGGCTTTGTCTGGGCGTGCAAGAACTATGACGGCGATGTGCAGTCGGACACCTTGGCGCAAGGCTTCGGTTCGCTCGGCATGATGACTTCGGTGCTGCTGACACCTGACGGCAAGACGGTGGAGACCGAGGCTGCGCACGGTACGGTCACGCGGCACTATCGCCAGCACCAGCAGGGCCGGGAGACCTCGACCAACCCGATCGCCTCGATCTTTGCGTGGACGCGGGGGCTGCGCTATCGCGGCACCTTCGACGACACTCCCGACGT
>JAFAHQ010000245.1 GCA_019237135.1 Alphaproteobacteria bacterium | reverse complement strand
TCGGCGACCGAGGTCTCCTGCGGGTTGCCGAGGTTGACGGGGCCGGTGACGTGGTCGGCGGCGGCCATCAGCCGCAGAAACCCCTCGATCAGGTCGTCGACATAGCAAAAGGCGCGGGTCTGCGAGCCGTCGCCATAGAGGGTGAGCGGCGCGTTCTGGAGCGCCTGGACGATGAAGTTGGAGACGACGCGACCATCATCGGGGTGCATGCGCGGCCCGTAGGTGTTGAAGATGCGCGCGACGCGGATCTTGAGCTGATGCTGGCGGAAATAATCGAAGAACAGGGTCTCGGCGCAGCGCTTGCCCTCGTCGTAGCAGGCGCGCGGCCCGATCGGGTTGACGTTGCCGCGATAGGCCTCGGGTTGCGGATGCACCCCCGGGTCGCCATAGACCTCGGAGGTCGAGGCCTGAAAGATCTTGGCCTTGAGCCGCTTGGCTAGACCCAGCATGTTGATCGCCCCGATGACGCTGGTCTTGGTGGTCTGCACCGGGTCGAACTGGTAGTGGATCGGCGAGGCCGGGCAGGCGAGGTTGTAGATCTCGTCGACCTCGACAAACAACGGGTGCGTGATGTCGTGGCGCAGCGCCTCGAAATGCGGGTCGCCCAACAGGCGCGCGACATTGTCCTTGCGGCCGGTGAAGTAATTGTCGACGCACAAGACGTCGTCGCCCTGGGCGACGAGGCGCTCGCACAGATGCGAGCCCAAGAACCCGGCACCGCCGGTGACGAGAACCCGCTTGGCCACAACGCTCATCGCATCGCCCCGGTCACGCCAGCGCCCGCAATTCGTGCCGCGCACGCTGCCCCGGCCGGCCGATGCTGAGATAAGAGAGACCCGCCGCGACCATCTCTTGCGGCTGGTAGATGTTGCGCAGGTCGATCACCAGTGGGCGCGCCAACAGGCCTTTGACGCGGCCGAGATCGAGCCCGCGGAACTCGTTCCACTCGGTTAGCAGGATTAGTGCTTCGGCTCCTTCCATCGTCTGATAGGCATCCTGGCAATAGACCGGCTCGGGCATCAGCCTTTTCGCCTCGGCCATGCCTTCGGGGTCGAAGGCCTGAATGCGCGCCCCCGCTGCGATCAGCCGCGGCAGGATTTCGAGGCTGGGGGCATCGCGCATGTCGTCGGTGTTGGGTTTGAAGGTCAGCCCCAAGACCGCCAAGCTCTTGCCGGCGAGACAGCCGCCGCAAGCGGCGATGATCTTGTCGGCCATTCGGCGCTTGCGCGCTTCGTTGACGCGTAGCACCGTCTCGACGATCGCCAGGCCGGCGCCGGCCTCGCCAGCGGTACGCAGCAAAGCGCGACAGTCCTTGGGGAAGCACGAGCCGCCAAACCCGGGCCCGGCGTGCAGAAACTTTCGGCCGATGCGGCCGTCTAGCCCGATGCCGCGGGCGACGTCCTGGACGTCGGCCCCCAAGGCCTCGCACAGATCGGCGATCTCATTGATGAAGGTGATCTTGGTGGCGAGAAACGCGTTGGCCGCATATTTGATCAGCTCGGCGGTGGCGACGTCAGTAAACAGCATCGGCGTCTCGATCAGATAGAGCGGCCGATAGAGTTGGCGCAGCACAGCACGTGGCCGCTCGCTGTCTGCGCCAATCACCACCCGGTCAGGGCGCATGAAGTCGGCAATCGCTGAGCCCTCGCGTAGAAACTCCGGGTTGGCGGCGATTTCGACCCCGCCCTTGGGCCGGGTGCCGCGCAGGATCTCCCCGACCTGGTATCCGGTGCCGACCGGGACGGTCGACTTAGTCACCACCACCGCCGGGCCGCTCAATGCCCGGCCGATCGCCTCGGCCGCGGCAAACACATAGGACAGATCGGCATGCCCGTCACCACGTCGCGACGGGGTGCCGACCGCGATGAACACGGCATCTACCCCTGCCACCGCCGCCGCGAGATCAGTCGTGAATGACAGCCGCCCCGCCGCCGCATTGCCCGCCACCAGCGCGGCAAGCCCAGGTTCGTAAATCGGCATCTCGCCGCGCTGCAAACCCGCGATCTTCGCCGCATCCTGGTCAACGCAGCTCACCGACACGCCAAACTCGGAAAAACACGCCCCTGAAACCAACCCCACATAACCGGTACCAATTATCGCGATCCGCATCCGATCAAATTCCCTCGGAAGAGCTGCAAGTCAGACGTAAAGCGGCTGTTAGCTCGACAATGCTATGCAGTACGAGCAACGACCTCTATGTTAAATCATTAGCGCATAAGGCACCCTGACACAAGGCATGCCATTAGCTGGACACGCCTTTCGCCCGGGCTTACACTCTCCGCGTTTCTGTAATTTCTTTACCTTTCTCTGCCAATATGCCATTTGCCAGTTCGCTCACCTGACGAGGCCTCGTTAAGGAGTTGCGCTTAATGGCGAACCTGCACACGACGATCCGGGCGCGGGCCCCATTACGGCTCGGACTCGCCGGCGGGGGCACCGATCTTTCCCCGTATTGCGACCAATTCGGCGGTGCAGTTCTGAATACGACGATCGACCGTTTCGCCTATGCGTTTATCAGCCCGCGCGATGACGGCAAGGTGGTCTTCCGTGCCAAGGATCTGGCTCGAGAAGAGGTGCTCGAGGCTGCGCCGCAGCTCCCACAGGCAAGCTTGCTACTGCATCGCGGAGTCTACGAACGACTGGTGCGGGATCATAACGCGGGAAGAGCGATTTCCGCGACGATCACCACCACCGTCGACGCGCCCATGGGGTCCGGTCTTGGCTCGTCTTCGGCACTGGTTGTCGCGTTGGTCGACGCGTTTCGCGTCCTTTTCGGCGCGCCGCTTGGCCAGTACGACGTCGCCCACCTCGCCTTCGAGATCGAGCGCCTCGATCTCGGACTGGCGGGCGGCAAACAGGACCAGTATGCCGCAGCCTTTGGCGGAACCAATTTCATCGAATTTCTTGCCAGGGATCGGGTTATCGTCAATCCGTTGCGGGTGTCCGACAGCGCCAGGAATGAATTCGAATCGTCTCTGGTGATCTGCTTCTCCGGCCGCTCACGCGATGCAACAGTGATCATCGAGCAGCAAACTGCAGGTATCGTCGATCACAGCACCCGCGCAATCGCGGCGATGGATCGACTGAAGGCGGATGCTATCGAAATGAAAAACGCGCTGCTCGCCGGCGATATTCCGGCGATGGCCCGCATCCTCGATGATTCATGGAAAGCAAAGAAACTGACTGCCCCGGGGATATCCACCGACCGGATCGAACAGCTCTATGAAATTGCCTTCGCCAATGGCGCGCTCGCCGGAAAGGTCTCGGGCGCGGGTGGCGGCGGTTTCCTGATGTTCCTTGTCTATCCTGAGGATCGCCGAGGGTTACTCGAAGCACTCGATGCCGCCGGCGGCCACGCGGAGCCGGTCAAATTTGCGGAGCGGGGATGCGAAACGTGGCAGGTGAGGCGGTGAACCCGGTCCTTGACTACCTGGTTCGATCTCGAGACACGCTACAGGCGGCTATTGACGACCCGGCATTTGCCGCAGTGATTGGGAACATCGCTGAGGTTGCCACGAATGCTCTCCGCGACGGGCGCAAGCTGCTTTTTGCCGGAAATGGCGGCAGTGCGGCCGATGCCCAACATCTCGCCGCTGAGATCGTGTCACGGATGAATTATGACCGAGC
>JAFAHQ010000401.1 GCA_019237135.1 Alphaproteobacteria bacterium | reverse complement strand
TACCGCCACCGCGGATGTGCTACTCGTGACCAGCGACCAGGGAGAAGGCGAATGCTGACCGGACAGCTTGCACTCACGGCGGCCGCCCTATTCACGGGGGCCGCAATCTATATCAACATCGCCGAGCAGCCGGTGCGGCTTCGGCTTGACGATCGCTCTCTCCTCGCCGAGTGGAAGCCGGCTTACAAGCGGGGCTACATGATGCAGGCGAGCCTCGTTGTCATTGGTGGAGTCCTCGGGCTCGTCGCCTTTTTCAGTAACCTCGATTGGCGTTGGCTGCTCGGAGCCGTAGTCCTGCTGGCAAATTGGCCTTACACGATCTTTGTCATGCCGACCAACCGTCGCCTGATGGACACACCGCCGGAGGCCGGCACTGCCGAGACGCGCCGGATGATCAGACGGTGGGGCATGCTGCACACCGGCCGAAGTTGTCTTGGCCTGGCGGCAACCTTGATCTTTCTGTGGGTCTAGCGATGAAGTCTGCCGGCCGGGACGCGATCGATGACGGGGTGTCGCGTCGAGCTAGTTGGGCGGCCCCGCCGCGAAAATCTGATCACCCGCGGGCAATGTGATCCAGGGCTGCTTGCTCCGGGTCCAGATATGCCTCGTCGGCCGCAGCCAGGAGGTATCGTCGAGCGTGCCTGCGCGCACCCGGACCACGCCATCTCTCGGCGTTCCGCAAACCCAGGAACCGCACTCCGGGCACACTAAACGGGTGTTGACCCGCCCGCTGTCCGCGGTTCGCTGGAGCCGTCGCGGCCCAATCCCGCTGAGACGAAGGGCACTCTCGGCCATGACGACCCCCATCGAGAAGGCGCTGCTGGTCAAGCGCTGGCAATCGGTGCAGTGGCAGGTATAGACAAGCTGCGGTGCCTCGGTAATCTCGTAGCGAATCTTGCCGCATTGACAGCCGCCGGTTTGCGGGAGCTGCATCGTTTGGTTCCTCCTCCTCAGGGCCGCACAGGATCCAGCACGACCACCGGAATTTCGCGCTCGGTCTTGCGCTGGTAATCGGCGTAGGGCGGCCAGAACTCCAGTGCCTTTTGCCACAGCCGGGTACGCTCTTCGCCGGTGGCGGTCCTGGCTCGCGCCTTCGTCTTGAGGGTCCCGACCTGCACCTCGACATCGGGATTGGCCAGGAGGTTGCGGTACCAGCCGGGATGTTGCGGTGCGCCGCCCTTTGAGGCGACTACGATATAGCTGTCACCGGCTTTGCCGTAGAACAGCGGGAAGACGAACCGCTCTCCCGACTTCCGGCCGGTCGTCGTCAGCAATAGCGACGGTACGGTCAGCTCCGGCCGGCCGGGCGGGGTGATCTTGTACATGTGCCCCTCGGTGCCGCCGCTGGAAATGTAGCTCTTGGCATGCTCCACCATCCAACCAGGAAGATTTGGAGCGAGCTTGGCTTCGGTCATCCTTCGAACTCCGTTTTTTCGCGATTCAGCTAAGCTTGTCCGGGAACAGCGAGGGTCGCGCTCTTCTCGACTGCCCGATCCATTTCTTCGGGCGTGATGAGCGGTGTCATCGCGAGATCAACCGCACCGGCGCCGTTGGCCGCCACCGACGCCGCAGCCGCAGAGACATTATCGGGAAAGTCCACAATGGCGACGACGTCGTGCTGACCGAAGGCGAAGTAATAGGCGTCGAGCTTGCCACCCGCCGATTCAGCAAATTTGGTCACTGCCGCGCGTAAGCCCGTACCCTTGGCCTTGCTCAGGACGTTGCGTATGCCGTCTTTGTTTATCGATACTTGCACGAGATATTTGGGCATGGTCCAGCTCCCCAGGATGGTGAGTATTCTGTGCAACCCGAATCGAGGCGAGCCTACGCCGGCGTCGTGCCGCTCTCAAGCGCCGCTGTAAGTGCGCGGCAGATCCGCCGATAATCGAAACGCATAGGACGTTTTGGCGGCGCGAAGGCGAGAGCGAGGCGCGGCTATTCGAGGTCTACGGCTGCGCCTTTTTTGGCGCAGAAATTCCTATAGCAGAACGCCGAGCGCGATCTTCTGCAGATCGTGCGGTGGTCTTCGATGTGGAACCAATGGACCCGTTTCAATAAAACGCGCCGCGCCGACTACGACTTGGCTCAGCGCTTGTCGTACTCGTCGTGGCGGCGCCACCAGACGCCCTTCTCGTTGCGCCCCTTGGGGGCGCGGTCGAGCCACTGATACATGCCCCAGAGGCCGTCCAGTCCGCGCGCATAGGTGGAATAGGTGTGGTAGACGACGCCGCTCTCGTGCACGAACGCGCTCATGCCCGGCCTTTCGCGCCGGTACGTGGCCGGGTCCGTCCCGCAATTGGCCGCGAACTGGGCGACGGGCGCCGGGACTGGCGTCGCGTCAAGCACATTGCCCCTGCGCCGGTAGTTGTATTCGACGCTCCCCTCGCGCTGCTGCTCCTCGGTGATCGAGACGCTGAAGTCGAAATTGAAGTCGCTGCCGAACGACGACGCCCAAGGAAAGGTCCACCCCATCCGGCGCTCGTACGCCTGCAGCTTTGCGAGCGGCGCCCGCGACACCGCCCAAAACATGACGTCGTGGTTCGCCAGATGGACGACGAAGCCGTCGAACCCGTCCGCGATCGCCGAGCAGGACGGGCATCCCGCTGTGTAGTCGGGCCCGAACATGAAATGGTAGACGAGGAGCTGCGAGCGCCCTTGGAAGAGGTCTGCCAGCGAGGCGCTCCCTTCATCGGTCTCGAAGCGGTACTCCTTGTCGACCCGGACCCACGGCAGCTCCTGACGCCGCCGCGCCAGCTCGTCGCTGCGCCGGGTCAGCTCCTTCTCCGCCTCGAGCAGATCGAGTCGCGCCTTGAGCCACTGCTCCCGCGTTCCGATTTCATGCGTCGTCATATCCGCCTCCTATGGGCCGCCTCGTTGCTCTCGACCTCGCGGAAGCTCGCCGATAGCGTCAGCGTCCGCTGTCGTCGGTCGGCCGCACCGCTCCTAGCTGAGTATGATCTGGTCGGTTTCGAGCAGCGACTTGAGGTTGGAAAGGATACGCGGCCAGCCACCGGACACGGCCTCGATCAACTTCGAGTCGGTGCGCTCGATCGTATGGCTTATGGTCAGCTTCACTGCGCCGTCTTGCGGTTCGAGCTCGATGGAACAGCGCGCATAACCTTCGGCCGTCAGCTCCGGCCGAAGCTCGTGTCTCCACTTCAGCACAATCCGTCGCGGACGGTCG
>JAFAHQ010000014.1 GCA_019237135.1 Alphaproteobacteria bacterium | reverse complement strand
GGATCGCTGTCCACTGGGAGATTTCCCAAAGCGCGCCTGACAGCGTGGACGGCTCGCTCAAGATCGGCCTCGTTCGTTTGCCAGTTGCAGACGGAAACGCGCATGCAGCGTTTTCCTCGCCACGTTGTTCCGCCAAAGAACGCCTCGGCTTGGGAGACAATGCGGCGGATCACCTCGTCGGTTCGGCGATCGTGATCTTCGTCGATCGCGCCACGCCTCGGGTCGATGAAGCGGACCAGGCCTTGATTGATCGTCGGTTCCCAGACCATTTCGGCACCAGGGAGACCCCCAATCCGGGTCACCAGGGCATGGGCATGGGCGCAGGTTCGATCGATCAGCTCGGAAACACCAGCTCGTCCGAGCTGCCGAAGCGCGGCATAGGTAGCTACGCCCCGCCCACGTCGCGACCATTCCGGAGTCCAATCGATCTCATCCCGCGCACTCTCGGTGTAAAGCCTATAACTCGTGCGGTGCGAGAATGCGGAGAAATGCGCATCCGCATCGGCCACAAAGGCGTAACCGCAATCGAAAGGCGTGTTGAGCCACTTATGACCGTCGCTGGTCCAGGAGTCCGCCATCTCGGCGCCGCGCAGGAGATGTCTGTGTTTGGCACTGGCGCCTACCCAAAGACCAAAGGCGCCGTCGATATGGACCCAAGCGTCGCGTTCGCGCGCGATCGGGATCAGTTGCTCGAACGGATCAAACGCACCGATGTTGAGATCGCCAGCCTGCAGTACAACAATAGTGGGCTGCGCCGGGCAGGTTTCGAAAGCGGCAGCGAGGGATCTCGGATCGAGCCTTCCTTGAGCGTCGCATGGCAAGGCGCTGACGGCGCGGGTGCCCAATCCCAGAATGCGGGCGGCTCGATCGATGGACCCGTGGTGTTCGCTGCTCGTAATCAGCCGAATCGGTGGTGCCCCAGCCATGCCGTCTTGCTCGACGTCCCACCCGGCTCGTGCGAGTAGCCGATGACGCGCGGCGGCGAGGCATGTCAGGTGCGCCATCTGCGTCCCGGTGACGAATGCGAAGCTTGCGGTGTCCGGGAGCCTGAATAGACGCTTTAGCCAAGAGCCGGCGACCTCTTCGATGACGGCCTCGGCGGGGCCGCAGGCGTGTATCGCGGCATTCTGATCCCAGGCCGAGGTGAGCCAATCGGCTGCAAGCGCAGCCGGTAACGATCCGCCGATCACCCAGCCGAAGAAGCGCCCGCCAACGTTGCCGATGATTCCTCCTTCTACGTCGCGCACCAATTCATCGATGACCTGCATCGGAGCAAGCCCGGTGTCGAGAAGCGGTTGATCGAAGCGCGCCCGAAGCTGCGCTAGGTCGACGGTTGCGCCGATCGACCGATCATCGATGCTTTCCAGATGTTGCAAGGCGTGCTGGAGCGCACGCTGAAGGATAGGTCCAAATATGGTGGCGTGATCTCGCATAGGTCACCTTGCGCCGACGTGCCCGATCTCAGTTTACGCCATGTTTCCGGCTCTATGGTTCGCTCGGCACCGAAGTGTAAAAGTACCACCCAAGGCGAATAACTGCTCAGAGTCGTGATCAGCCAAGTGAGCGGAATTTGGCCAATGGCCGGCGTCGGAAGGATGGAGAACCTCCTTTTTATCCATCCCTTATGCTATTAGGCGAACGGCAGAAATGACGGTAGCTCCCGCCTGGTCGCGCGTGGGGCAGGTGGCAAGATTACGCCGGGACTTCGATACACAAGACCTCAAAGAGGCAAAGGCGCTGCTCGACGAGCTCGGCTGAGCCTCTTAGGGTGCAACGATCTGCGTTATACCGGATCCCGCGGATCGAGAATTGAAGAAGTCGGCGTGAAATGATGCAGTTGAGCTACGTCCACGGCGCGAGCGACGCGCCCTTTATCGGCGATACGATCGGGGTCCATTTCGACCGGATCGCCGAGCGCTTTGCCAAGCGTGATGCGCTGATCGTCCGGCACCAGCAGATCCGGTGGACATACCGTGAGCTGAAGGAACGCGTCGACACTTTCGCCGCCGGCCTTTTGGCGCTCGGGCTCAAACGCGGCGACCGCATCGGCATCTGGTCACCGAACAATGCCGAATGGGTGATCACCCAATTCGCCACGGCCAAGGCCGGGCTGATCCTCGTCAACATCAACCCCGCTTACCGTCTCGCCGAGCTCGAATATGCCCTGAACAAGGCCGGCTGTGTCGCTCTGATCACGGCGACGCAGTTCAAGACAAGTGACTACATCGGCATGCTGCGCGACCTCGCCCCCGAGCTCGACAATGCTTCGCCGGGTAATCTGCACGCGTCACGGCTGCCCGAGCTGCGGCTCGTCGTCACCATCGGCACCGATCCGGCCCACGGCATGGTGCAGTTCGGTGACGTTTCCCGTCTTGCCGGCAATGCCGAGCGGCATCGCCTCGCCGCACTCGCCGAAGAGCTACAATTTGACGACCCAATAAACATCCAGTTCACCAGCGGCACGACCGGGTATCCAAAGGGCGCCACGCTCAGCCACCACAATATCCTGAACAACGGCTTGTTCATAACCGAGGCAATGAAGCTGACCGAGCACGACCGGGTATGCATTCCAGTGCCGCTCTATCATTGCTTCGGAATGGTGATCGGCAATCTCGGCTGCCTGACCCACGGGGCGGCGATGGTCTATCCGAGCGAAGGCTTTGATCCTCTCCCCACCCTTCAAGCGATCGCAGAGGAACGCTGCACAGCGGTTTACGGCGTGCCGACGATGTTCATCGCCCAGATGGACCACCCCGACTTCGCGAGATTCGACCTCACCTCGCTGCGCACCGGCATGATGGCCGGGAGCCCCTGCCCGATCGAGGTCATGAAGCGAGCCTGCACCTCGATGCACCTCTCCGAAATCGTCATCGGCTACGGTATGACCGAGACCAGCCCGGCGAGCTTTGCATCGGCAACCGATGACGCCTTGGAGCGGCGGGTATCGACCGTCGGGCGGGTTTTGCCGCACGTCGAAGCGAAGGTCATCGATGCCGAAGGCAGGATCGTGCCGCGTGGCACGGCCGGCGAATTGCTGACGCGCGGCTACCTGGTAATGCTCGGCTATTGGAACGACGAGCAGAAGACCCATGAAGCGATCGACGACGCCGGGTGGATGCACACCGGCGACCTCGCGACGATCGATGCCGAGGGCTATTGCAACATCGTCGGCCGGATCAAGGACATGGTGATCCGCGGCGGCGAGAACGTCTATCCGCGCGAGATCGAGGAGTTCCTCTACCGTCACCCGAAGATCCAGGATGTGCAGGTGATCGGCGTCCCCGATAGACACTACGGCGAAGAGCTCTGTGCCTGGGTGCGCCTGCGCGACGGCGAGAGTGCCACGCCGGAGGAGATCCGTGCCTTCTGCCAGGGGCAGATCGCTCATTACAAGGTGCCTCGCTATGTCAAATTCGTCGACGGCTTCCCGATGACCGTCACCGGCAAAATCCAGAAATTCCTGATGCGCCAGCAGATGATCGACGAGCTGGGTCTGAGCTTGCAGGAGACCGCCCGATGACCAGGATCGCCGCCGTCGCCACCCACATGATCTCGGTGCCGCGGCCGCGCCCGGTGTGGACCGCGCACGAAGAGAGCAAGGCCTGGAACGTCATCCTGGTCGAGCTGCGCACCGATGATGGTCTTGTCGGCTATGGCGAGATCCATGGCGCCCCGATGCCGCCGATCTGCGAATGGATTGGCCGCTTTGGCGAGATCATCCGCGGCATGGATGCGCTGGCCCACATCGCCGTGTGGGAGAAGCTCTTTGCGCTGACCTCGCCGCGGCCCGGCGGGATCGACGGCCGGGACGGCTTACCGCCGCCCGCTCCGCGCGGCGCGCGCCCCCAGGTGATGGCGGCAATTGCCGGGATCGACATCGCCTTGTGGGACATCAAGGGGAAAGGGGCCGGTCTGCCGGTGTACCGCCTGCTCGGCGGCGAGAACCGGCCGATCTTCACCTATGCGACCGGCGGCTACTATCGGCCGGATGCTTCCGACATGGATTACGGCGAGGAGCTGGCGCGGTTCATCGAGCTGGGCTATCGCGCGGTCAAGCTCAAGACCGGCGCCGGCACCGTCGCTCAAGAAGCGAAACGGATCGCCGCGGTCCGCCGGGCCATCGGCAATGAGCCCTTACTGATGCTCGACATGAACGCGGCCTACGACCTGCCGGACTGCGTCGAATTCGCCAGCGCCGTCGAGCCGCATCGGATCTTCTGGTTGGAAGAGCCGCTGCACTGGTATCTGCAGCCGGCCGATTTCGCGCGGCTCGCGGCCGCGACGCCGATCCCGCTGGCGCATGGCGAGCGCGAGCTGACCCGCTTCACGGTCCGCGATTTCATTGTCGAAGGCGGCGTCCGTTATGTGCAGTTCGACGCCACGCGCGCAGCCGGCTTTACCGAGGCCTTGCGCATCGCTCAGCTCGCCGAGCAGCACGGGGTAATGCTCGCCCCACATACTGCACCCGAACTGCACGGCCATCTGGTGCTTGCGTCGCCGCGTTGCGTCTTCGGGGTCGAGTCACACGGTGGGCCCGAGACCGATCCGGTGGGGTATGGTCTCTTCCGCGAGCACCCCGAATTGCGCGACGGTCACCTGTACCTCGGCGACAGACCCG
>JAFAHQ010000404.1 GCA_019237135.1 Alphaproteobacteria bacterium | reverse complement strand
CGACCGTCGGCGAGTACGACCAATGCGGCATCGATGATGCTGCTCTCTCGCTTGTTGATGCGGCCGGTGCCCTCATGCTCGCGAGCAAGTCGCTCCTGCAACCCGGACACCACTGCTTCCGAAAGCACGCCGACGAGTTTGCGCGGTGTCCGCCACAGTCCCTCTCAATGGAATTCTAGACGAAATGATTGCCCCAGTAGTCGCACAGATAGTATAGGGGAGGCCGACGGCGGCCGGTCTCAGGATCGGCCTCCGCGGGAAGAGGAGTCAAGTTGTACTCCTTGCGCAGGTAGGCAGCAAGTCGGCGAAGCACCTTCATGTAGGCCTCTTGGTCGGCACGTCGGCGAGCTTCGAGTTTCGCATCCTGGTCGGGATGAGTCATTGCGTTCAAAGTGTATCACTTTCTGACAGCCTGCTGCCAGCGTTCCTATGATCAGCGTGAGTATGGCGATCATGGCCCATCGCCGTTTTTCGTTCAATAGTCCTTGCGCGACGCGGAGCGCCTTGATCAAGTCGATGGCGGCTGATCGATACGTTTCGTCCGGATCGAGGATGAGATCGTAGAAGAAACGGCTCGGCTCCCAAATTTTACGGCGCCACGCGTCCCGCCCTCGGAGATAGCCGATACCGCAGACAAGAAACGCAGTACCGATGCAGCTCAGCGAGAAGACGCCTAGATCGGTCAGCTTATCGATTGTCAGGACAACCACTGCCGCAACGGCCGCCAATATTGCCAGAAGACCACTCTCTACCCCTTGGATCTCAGAATTGATGTCTCGGTTCACCTCGAACGCACGGTCGTAGAGCGCTTCCGGCAAAATTGGGCGGTCAGCCCATGCTTCGTTCTCGCGGTTCTCGGCATTGTCTGGATCATTGACGACACGGACGCGCTTAAGCCTGGCAAGTAAGGTCAAGCCGCCGATGAGGCAGAGTACCGCCAGCTCGGCAATGAAGATGCCGAACGAGATGAGGTCTCCAGGTGTGTAGGCGTTCACTTTAGAGTGTCCGAGTTGCTAATGCAACGCTTATCCTCCCGGTCTTATGCGCAAATGTGACTCACTAGTGTGTTGCAGATTCGCATATTGCCGTGTCCAATACAAAAACCCGCGCTTTCGCACGGGCCCACGTTTCGTGGAGCGGATTACATCCACAGGAAATATACCTCGCGAGGCGTCGTTCAACAACCCCTTCTACTGAGGCTACACCGGTTATGGCCGAAAGGAAATCTTAGAGCGTTCCGAGCCGCTCGACGAGCCGTCCGAACCCGAACGAAACGGCCGGCGGTGGGATCCGCACCGCCGGCCGTTCGTGCATTTATCCCGCTGCTAGAGGCAACAGGCGTCCGAGCATGTGTTCGTGTGGGTCTGGGTCAACGTCCAGCACGTGTTGCGGTCGGACGCCGGTGCGTACACCGAGCTCTGGCCCCGTGAGGGCTCTTCGCGCAAGTCGAGGTCGTCGAAACGATGTTCCGTAGGCATGATCGTACACTCCCGTATGAAAGGCGCGCGGCACTGCGCCGCGCGCACCGTGCACCTTCCCGCGCGCGCGTGAAACTCATGGCCCGTTTCGGCAAGAACCGCACCTTTGTGATCGCTTGCACTTCGAGCCCGCTCGCGCAGCACGGTTGTGCGCGCTAGCGCGCGTTTGACAGTGCAGGCCAAGGCGTGCGTTTGCTCGTAGGGTGGCGACGTCATGAAGATCGAGCCGGTCTCGCCGCAGCGGTACACGGAATGGCGCGAGCACTTCGGACGCTACCGTGAAGCGCTCGGCGATCCGGTCGACGACGCCGTCGCCGAGGTCATATGGTCCTGGCTGCTCGCGCGCACGCACGGCGTCGAAGGCCTGCTGGCGCTTGACGAGGCGGACCGGCTCGCCGGGTTTGCCCACTTCCGGCCGTTCCCGCGGACGCTGCACGGCAACGAAGCGTGCTTTCTCGACGACTTGTGGGTCGACGAACCGCAGCGCGGCACGGGCCTTGCCGAGACGCTGATCGACGCCGTCTGCGCGCTCGCGCGCGAGCGCGGGTGGACCGAGGTGCGGTGGGTAGCCGAAGAGCACAACGCGCGGGCGCGCCGCGTCTACGAGCGCGTCGCAACAGACGGCCGGCTGATCACCTACCGAATTCGTTTCGGCGCTTGATCGCTTTTAGGTAAATCATATA
>JAFAHQ010000348.1 GCA_019237135.1 Alphaproteobacteria bacterium | reverse complement strand
TTGTTCCTCGGCCCGGCAATCGCGCTCACCTTCCTCTTCTTTGTCATCCCGGTCCTTATCAACATCGCAGTATCGTTCACCGATATCGACCGCACCTTGCGCATCAGCAAATTCACCACCGAGCAATATCAGAAGGTCTTCCAGGGCGACCGCCGGCTACCGCAAGTCATCGGTCTGACATTTGTCTACGTCTTTGGCACGCTCGCCGTCTTCAATGTGACCTTCGGCCTCGTGCTCGCGCTCACCACAACCTCGCTCAACAAGATGTCCGGCGGCTTCTTTCGCGGCGTCTGGCTGCTGCCGCGCATGAGCCCATCGGTCCTCTATATTCTGCTGTGGCTGTGGGTCATCAACCCCTCGGATGTCGGGCTATTGAACCAGTTCCTGACGCAAGTGATTGGTCTGGCGAAGCCGCTGGATCTGATGACCACGGCGCCGGTCGCGTTGATCATCATCGCCAATGGCTTTATCGGCGCATCGCTGGGGATGATCATCTTTACTGCAGCTATACGAGGTATTCCCGCGCACCTGTTCTACGCTGCAGCGGTCGACGGCGCAGGTACCGTGGCGAAGATCCGTTTCATTACGCTGCCCGCGCTGCGCTGGCCGATCAGCTTCGTTACGATCTACCAGACGCTCTCACTGTTGGTGAGCTTCGAATACATTCTCCTGCTGACCAAAGGTGGCCCATTCTACGACACGACCGTCTACGCGCTATACGTTTATCGGCGCGCTTTCGCCAACGGCCAGTACGGCTATGGCGCCGCGCTGGCGCTTTTCCTGATCATCATTGGCGTGGTTGTTGCACTGCTCGGCTGGCGCTTCTTCGATCTCGAGCGCCTATTGCAGCGTCCCCGCATCGAGGTGCACTGAGATGGTGGCGCCGGGAGTATTTGGCGACCTCCCCTCCGGGCCGGCCGCGGCGGTTGATTGGGACAGGATGGCCTCGCGCGCCCGCTCCTTACGCCGGGGCAAGGCGGCCGCGCTTTACGCGTTCCTGATCGCCGTCTCCTTGCCGATCATCCTGCCCTATTTCTGGCTCGTCACGATCGCCTTTTCCGCGAAAACCGGCGTCGCCGATACCTTGGTTCTGTGGCGCTCGATGGCCGTATTCGCGCCAGCCGTGATCGCCTTTTGGCTGGTTGCGATGCTGGCGCAAAATCGTCGCCAGCTGTGGCTCGGCATAACGGCGATTGCGCTAATTGCGATGCTAGCCTTCGCCCTGCTGGTCGGCCCCGACCTGCACCTGCGCAATTTCATTTTTCTGGTCGAGCCGGATTTCGCCTCGATCGTGCGCTCCCGCGTCGGGGAAGTGCGCGGCGCGATCCAGTTCCCGAGCGTCTGGCGAGCCTTCGGCAATTCGATCCTGATCGCCGGCGCGCAGACCGTGATCGTCCTGACTGTAGCCTCGCTCGCAGCCTACTACTTGTCACGCTTCCAGTTTCCCGGCCGCGCCGCGATGCTTCGTTCGTTGCTGGTACTGCATGCATTTCCAGTGCTGACGCTGATCGTGCCGATGTTCTTGATGCTCTATTGGATCGGTCTGCTGGACACGCTGTTCGGCGTCATTCTCGTGCTCGTCGCCTTCGAGTTGCCCTTTGCGATCTTCATCATGAAGGGCTTTTTCGACGCCGTGCCATGGGACATCGAAATGAGCGCGCTGACCGACGGCGCGTCGCGGCGCCAGGCCTTTGTGTGGGTGGTGCTGCCGCAGGTCAGAAATGGGCTTCTCGCAATCGCCGTCTTCACATTCATCCGCGGATGGGAGGAGTACATCTTTGTCTTCACGTTCCTGATCCGGAACACCAACTGGACGATGAGCCTCTACATGTACTACGTCCGCGACGACGTGATGGGCGTCAACTACGGCGTGGTCTCCGCAGTTGGCGTCTTCTACCTCGTCCCGAGCCTCATTCTCTACCTCGCCGCGCAGCGATACCTGATGCAGATATCAATCGGCGGCGTGAAAGGCTGACACTGTTGGCGAAGGTCGAGTTCCGCCACGTCGTCAAGCGGTTCGGCGATGTCGAGGTCATCCCCGATCTGAGCCTGACGATCGAGGACGGCGAGTTCGTCGCGCTGCTTGGCCCTTCCGGCTGCGGCAAGTCGACGAGCCTTTTCATGCTGGCCGGGATCTACCTGCCGAGCGGCGGCGAGCTGTTGTTCGACGGCTGCATCGTCAACGAGGTCGAGGCCAAGGACCGCAACGTCGGCATCGTCTTCCAATCATATGCGCTCTACCCGCACATGACCGTGCGGGACAACGTCTTGTTCCCGCTTCGCTTCAAGCGGATGCCGCGCGAGGAGGTGCTCGGACGCGTCATTAGGGCGGCCAATCTCGTCCAGGTCGAAGAGCTTCTCGACCGGCGGCCTAGTGAGCTATCGGGGGGCCAGCAACAGCGGGTGGCGCTGGCGCGTGCGCTGGTCAAGGAGCCGCAGCTGCTGCTCCTCGACGAGCCGCTTTCCAATCTCGACGCGACGCTCCGATTGACGATGCGGACCGAGATCAAGTCGCTGCAGAAAAAGCTCGGCGTGACGACGGTTCTCGTCACCCATGACCAGATCGAGGCGACGACGATGGCCGATCGCATCATCTGCATGCGCGCCGGCCGGATCGAGCAGATCGGGACGCCGGACGACCTCTACCGCCGGCCGGAAAGCCTGTTCATCGCGAGCTTCATCGGATCGCCGCCGATCAACACGATCAGCGGCGAGGCAAGGGACGGGGTGATGTGCGCCGGGGCCGTCGGGTTTCCGTTCGAGGGAGCGCCCGGTGCGGTGACTGTCGGATTGCGGCCTGAACTTTTGAGATTCACCGGCTCGGGCCTGAGCGGGCGGATCGCGCAGATGGAGCCGATGGGACGCGAGATCCTTTATGTCGTCGACACCGATCTCGGATATCTACGAGTCCTCGAACACGGCTCCGTCGCGGCGCATGCCGTAGGCGAACCCGTCAGCATCGGCTTCTCGCCGGACGACTCGCTAGTGTTCGACACTGCGAGCGAAAGGCTGATCACCACCGCACGGGTGGGTCCGCCGGCATGATCGACGGGTCCGGGTGACGGATCAGCCGATGGCCCGCTGGCGGGCTCGCGCAACCTCATAGGCGGCGCGGGCGGCGGCGACCTCGGCCCGGTCAGATATCTCGGGAACCGCGACATCCCACCAAGCCCCGCCCGCATTCGTGCTCGCCGCGGGATCGGTCGCAATGACGATAACCGACGTACGCCGCTCGGCGCGTATTTCGGGCAGTGCCCCTTCGAGCTCGGCAAGGCTCGCCACTTTGCGCGAATTGGCGCCCAGGCTCGCGGCGTGGCCGGCAAAATCGATCCCCGAGCCGTTGGGGAAGAGGTTGTTGAACGAGGCGCCGCCGCAACTGCGCTGCAACCGGTCGATGCAGTCGAACCCGCCATTGTCGAGCACGACGATGTTGAGCTTCTTGTCGAGCATGACGGAGGGCGCGATCTCGGAATTCATCATCAGATAGGAGCCGTCGCCGACCAGCACCCAGACTTCGCGCTCGGGCAGGGCAAGCTTGACTCCGAGCCCGCCGGCGATCTCATAGCCCATACAGGAATAGCCGTATTCGACGTGGCAGGTGCCGACCTCCCGGCAGCGCCACAATTTGTGCAATTCACCCGGCGAGCCGCCGGCGGCGCAGACGACCACATCCCGCGGGTCCGCCGCCCGGTTTACTGCTCCGAGCACCTGCGCATCGCTCGGCAATGGGGTATTTGAGGGTGCCGTTGCCTGCGTCACCGTCGCGTTCCATTGGGTGGCCAAGTCCCGCGCCTTGGCGGTCCAACCGGCCGGCGCCGTCCACGAGGCGAGCGCGCGATCGAGCGCATCGAGACCGGCCCGTGCGTCGGCGACCAACGGCAGCGCACCATGCTTGGTCGCGTCGAAGCTGGCCGCGTTCAATTGGACCAACAGCGCCAACGGATTCCGGAACAGGCTGCGCGAAGCGGTCGTGAAATCGGAGAGCCGCGTGCCGACCGCCAGGATCAGACCCGCCTCGGCAGCGAGCTCATTGGCCGCGGTGCCGCCGGTGACGCCGATCGCACCCATATTGCGGGGATGGTCCCAGGCGAGCGCGCCCTTGCCGGCCTGGGTCTCGGCCACCGGCATGCCATGGCGCACTGCAAAATCGGCGAGCACATCGCAGGCAAGAGCGTAATGGACGCCGCCGCCGGCAATGATCAGCGGCGCCCGGGCTTGTGACAATGCTGCCGCGGCGTCGGCGAGCCGGGCCGGATCGGGGGGTGGCCGGCGGATGCGCCAGCAGCGCGGCGCAAAGAACGCCTCCGGGTAATCGTAGGCTTCCGCCTGCACGTCCTGCGGCAGCGCCAGAGTGACAGGGCCGCATTCGGCCGGGTCGGTCAATACGCGCATCGCCTGCAGCAGGCTTTCGAGAATCTGTTCCGGGCGGGTGATCCGGTCCCGCCAGCGTGAGACCGGCCGAAAGCAGTCATTGACCGATATCGTCGGATCGCCGAACGCTTCGATCTGCTGCAGGACCGGGTCGGGTCGACGCCCGGCAAATACATCGCTCGGCAGCAGCAGCACCGGCAGGCGATTGGCACGGGCCACCGCGGCCGCGGTGATCATGTTGGTGGCACCCGGGCCGATCGAGGTCGTGCAGGCCATCATGCGGCGGCGGCTCGCCTTGGCGAAGGCGACCGCGGCCAACGCCATAGCCTGCTCGTTGTGGGCGCGGAACGTCGGCAGGCGATCCCTTGCCCCATTCAGCGCCTCGCCCAATCCCGCGACGTTGCCATGGCCGAAAATCGCGAAAACACCGGCAAAAAGAGCGTGCTCAGAGCCATCGGTCTCGCCCCTCTGCGCCGCGAGGAACCGGACGAGCGCCTGCGCCATCGTGAGCCGGATTGTGGTCATCGTGCTTCCTTGGAGGCTTCTTCGGTGCCGCGCGTCGGGGCGATCCACGCGGGAAATATCACCGGCCATCCCGATGCACGGATGCATATTGTCGTCGATCCCGACCGAGCTGCCGAGCAAGCGGTCGCGCGCTAGAGTCGATAAATCAGACGGTTGGTGCCGAAGGCGCCGCGAATTGCTCTGGGTAGAAAGCCGACTTTGCCCTGCCGCGTGTCGGATGCCGCCTGTGCGCCGTTAGCGGTCATCAGGACGGCCGAGAGCCTAGTCTCGAGCCGAGCATCGGTAAGCGGCTTCTCTGGCGATCCGATGAGATCGCTGGCCTCGACCGTAACCATCACCCTCGGTGCCAACCAGTATCGTGAGGCTCGCGATGCGGCCCTTCGCACATGTCGTGACATCGGCAAGGAAGACAGGACGCGGATACGCGCAAACGGAATTCTCAGAGGAGATCCAGGTGCCGAGATGAGCCCTCTCCTTCGCTACGCCGCGCGATCGCCCACCCCGGGGGAACTCGGCGTCAAAAACCGCGTGGTTGAGTTGCTACCTGAATTGCTACATCGTCTTAAGCCTACGCTGCAGAAAGTACCCGATCCTATGACATCGTTGCCTCGGCACGCGCATGCTGGGTTTTCGCCGTTGGCCATCACAGGCGTGGGCGGCCGTCTGCCGGGCGCGAACAACGAGACCGAATTCTGGCATCTGCTGGATGAGGGGCGCTGCACCGTAGGGCCGCTGCCGGAGGGACGCTGGCGGCCCGAGCATTATTCCCATCCGCGTACCGGCGAACCCGGGTTCAGCTATACATTCACCGGCGGCTACATTGAAGATCCGTTGGGATTCGATCCCGTTGTTTTCGGCATCTCGCCGCGTGAAGCAGCGGAGATGGACCCGCAGCAACGGGTGCTGCTGGAGGCCGTGTGGGGCGCGCTGGAGGATTCGGGCATCTCGCCCAGCGCGGTCGCGGGATCGAACATGGGCGTCTATGTCGGGGCGTCGAGCCTCGATTACGGCAATCTGTTCACGGCCGACCGGGCCGCGATGGAGAGCCATTTCATGACAGGCAACGCTCTGTCCGTTCTGTCGAACCGCATCTCTTATATCTTCGATCTACGCGGTCCCAGCTTCACGGTGGATACCGCCTGCGCGTCGTCGTTGGTAGCGTTTGCAGAAGCGCAGTCCGCGATCTCCTCGGGCCGAATCGATATGGCAATCGTGGCCGGCGTCACCCTGCTGATGTCGCCGTTTCCGTTCATCGGCTTCTCGCGCGCCTCAATGCTGTCGCCGACCGGGCTTTGCCGGCCATTCTCGGCGCAGGCCGACGGCTATGTCCGGGCCGAAGGCGCTTTGGCCATGGTGCTGGCTAGATTGGAAACAGCGGTCGAACGCCGATATCCGGTGCGCGCGGTGGCACTCGCTTCCGGCCTCAATTCCAACGGCAGAACGAGCGGCATCACTCTCCCGTCGGCTGAAGCCCAGCGGAAGTTGCTGAACAGGCTTTATGGTGACGGCGCGATCGACCCGCGTCGTCTTGCCTTCGTCGAGGCGCACGGTACCGGCACCCGGGTCGGTGACCCGGCGGAGGCGACCGCGATCGGCGAGGCACTGGGCCAGCGGCGCAGCGCGCCGCTGCCGATCGGATCGGTCAAATCCAATATCGGCCATCTGGAGGCAGCCGCTGGTCTCGCGGGCCTGTACAAGGCGATATTGGCCTTGGAGCATCGCAAGCTGCCACGCTCGCTGCATCTGGATGAGATCAATCCGGCAATCAATTTCGCCGCGCTTAATCTAGCTGTTGCGGTCGAGGCGGTGACACTTCCTCCCGTCGGGACCTGGCTGGCGGGAGTTTCTTCATTCGGCTTTGGTGGGACCAACGCCCATGTGGTGATCCGGCAGCCCGACGCGGCTGAAGTCTTACCGAAGCGGACCGACGGCGCAGGCAGCCGTCCCGCTGAACTATTGGTCCTGTCGGCCCATTCGCGCCAGGCGCTCAACGCCACCGCCGCCTCATACGCGGATTTCATCGCTGCCGCTCCGCACAGGGTTCCCGGCGTCGCGTCTGCCGTCGGGTGGCAGCGCGACCTGGCGGCGCATCGCTTAGCCCTGACGCTGGGCGAGCCGGCGCGGATGGTTGCGTCGCTCCGCGGCTTCGCCGAAACCGGCAACATCGTTGGCGGCGTCGCCGGGGTTGCGCACTCGGCGCCGCCCAAGATCTGCTTTGTCTTCTCCGGCAACGGATCGCCATGGGCCGGGATGGGCCGTACCGCTTTTGCCCACAATCATGCATTTCGCCAGCATTTCTCGGCGACCAATGAGATTTTTATTCGACTGGCGGGTTGGTCGCTGGTCGAGGCGCTGCACGATCACGCGCTGACCGACCGGCTGAGGTTGACCCGGGTCGCGCAGCCTTTGCTGTTCGCCGTTCAATCGGCCCTCGCGGCCGCCCTCGCCGAATGGGGGTTACGGCCCGACATGGTGCTCGGCCACAGCGTGGGTGAAATCGCGGCGGCCGAAGCATCCGGCGCGATCGGTCTGGCTGAGGCTATCCATGTCATCTTCTGTCGCAGCGAAAATCAGGAAAAGGTGCATGGATTTGGCCGGATGGCGGCGGCCAGCCTGTCCCAGCACGAGGCGGAGGCGTTGATTAGCGGCAGCGACCTTTTCGGACTTGAGATCGCCGCGGTGAACAGCCCCACTTCGGTGACGGTTTCGGGCCCCGAGGAAGTGATCCGTAGCTTCGGCCTGCTCGCCCGCAAGCGTAGGATCGCGGTTCGGGCGCTTGATCTTGCCTATCCGTTTCATTCCGCGATTTTAGAGCCGCTGCGCCTGCCTTTGCTCGAAGCGCTGGGCCATTTCGCGTCGCGTGCGACCGGCATTCCGTTCATTTCGACTGTCACCGGTGATGTGGTCGGAGGCGGCGATCTCGATGCGGATTATTGGTGGCGCAATGTGCGCGAACCAGTCCGCTTCCGGGATGCGGTCGAGACGGCTGTGCGGCAGGGTGCAGCCTTGTTCGTCGAGATCGGGCCGCGGCCAATCCTGACCGCCAACATCACCGATACATTGCGCGAAGCCGGTCTGGACGGCGCGGTGATGCCGAGCCTGGTCGAGAAAGAAGATGAGGGGGCGGGCGATCCGGTAGCTTTCGTCGCTGCGCGGGCGCTGACAATGGGCTGCCGGCTCGACACCGAACGGCTGTTTGGCGCGCGTGCCGCTGGTCGGATGAAGCTGCCGCCATACGCCTGGCAGCGCACGCCCTTCAACCAGACCCAAACCAGCGAAGCGCTCGACATCTACGGCAGCGAGGCGCGGCATCCCTTGATCGGGGCGCGGCTTATGTCGGGGACGCCGGAGTGGCGCAATCTGATTGACCCGACAGTGGTGCCCTACCTGTGGGACCATCGAATTGGTAATGAAATTATCGTTCCCGGCTCCGCCTTGGCGGAGATGGCGTTGGCGGTAGCACGCCAGATTTTTCCGGAGGGACCGATCGGGCTCGAGGATTTCGACTTGCTGCAATGGCTGCCACTCCGTCCGGACGGCATGCGCGAGATTTCAGTGCGCCTTAGCGGCGACACGCAGGTCGTGGAGATTTGGAGCCGCCCTCGCTTGAGTGCCAACGAGTGGATGCTCCATGCGCGCGGTCGAATCGTTCAAGTCGTCTCGCCGTCGCCTGCTTTCGCGCCCTCGCAGGCATTGGCGCATCAGATAACGGCGGCTGAGGTTTATGACATCGCCGCCGCCGCCGGGTTCCAATATGGGCCGGCCTTCCGCTGCATGCTTCGCGCTACGCGGGACGACAAGGCCATCGAGGTCGAATTGTCGCCCGTGGAAGAGGGCGCAGGCCTAGCCAGCCGCAAGCAGATCCTCCACCCGATCGCGCTCGACGCGTCCTTCCATGCCCTGTGGGACCTTATACAGCTGCGTTCGGACGAGTGCCATGCCTATCTGCCAGTGCGCTTTGCCAGGTTGCGGGTCGATCGCGACGGCGCAGTTCCTGCACGCGCGCGGCTGGTGGTCGACCGCGAGACCGACCATTCGATCACGATCGCCGTAACGCTGTATGATGAAAACAATAATTTCATCGCGTCGCTGTCGGGCGGACTGTTCCGTGAGGTCGTATTTGACCGGCGCAAGCAGGCCGAGGTGTTCTTCCATCAGGAGCAGGTCCGGTTGATGCGTTCCAGCGCTGGTCGCAATCCGCGCGAAGTTGCCGTCGCTGCGCTGTGCGCCAATGCGCTGGAAGGCCGTCCGGATTCCTGGTTGATCCTCGAGGCCTTCGCGCGCTCGCTCTGCTATCGGCGCTTACGCACGATGTTCAGTGACAATCCCGTCCCACGGGAATCGGCTGCGACCTGCAAGACAATCGCCGATGCGGCGCGTCCCTTGATCTTAAGCCTCTTCGAACATCTGCTCGCCGTTGGCCTGGCGTCGGAGACGCCGGAGGGCTGGATCCTGGCCGACGCGTGCGACTTACCCGGTCCCGCCGAGCTTCTGAAAACTTTCGCCGCGGATTATTCCGGGGCGACGGCGGAAATCGTACTGGCCGCCCAGGCGTTGAGTGGGCTGGAGAACACCTTGGAGTCCGGTGTGCCGATTCCGCTTCGCAACGCGACCCTGGAGCAGTTCGAGAGCGCATCGATCCTATTCGAGCCCGTTTTATCCTCGGCACGCGCAGTCTGCGACGCCTTGGCGGCGGAGATTGAGCCCGACCCATTGCGGGTACTAGTAGCCGAGCCCTTCTGCCTGGGCTTGCTGCGGATGCTGGCTCCGCTGGTCCGCGAGGGGCGTGCGACCGTTACGGTGATCGGCACCAACGCCGAGCGGCTGCGTCACACGGCGGCGCGGCGCGGCTCGACGCAAGGCATTGAGTTCCTTGAGATCGCCGGCGATGCCGATCCGCTCGGCGACATATTGTTCGACCTTGCGCTCGCGTTTGCGTTTGGACCGGTTTTCGACGATGACGCCGGTCTGGGGCAGGCCATTTCCCGCCGCCTTGCACCGAACGCCCTACTCTGCATCCTTCAGCCGCCCGACAGCGCAATCTTCGATGTGCTGCTGGGCGGCAGCGACGGCTGGTTCGCGTCG
>JAFAHQ010000268.1 GCA_019237135.1 Alphaproteobacteria bacterium | reverse complement strand
CCGCCAGCGCATCGACGCCCGGTCGGTGCCGGCAAAAAGATAACGCGGGAAGAGAGGCCGCAGAACCGTCTGGCGACGTCGTGCGTGGCTGACCCACGTGCGATAGCGCGGCAAATAGGCAAAATAGCCCTGCCGCAAGAGATGCTCGACCGCCTTCGTCTCGCCATGCGGCTGCGTGAAGACGGCGTACCACCGGATCATGGTGCCGCCTCTTCGATTGCCCGTAAAGGAGCCGGCGAGATGCGTAGTAGGCTCGGTGCGACGACGACGCCGGCAGGCCGGCCGCTCAGTTCGACGGCCGCCAGCACAGTATCAAAATTGGCCTGCGGAGCTCGCGTATCCGTCACGATTACCCCGTCCAGCCCTTGGGAACCGGCACGCAACAGAGCTGTTTCGAGATCCGGAACAATTGCGAGGCCGCCGCAGCGACGTCCGGGCTGCTCCGGATCAATGACGCAGAGCACTTTGACCGCGGTCTCGCCCGCACTCAGCACTGCGATTTCAGCGAGGTCGCCCGCACCGTAAAGAGCGACGGAATGCCAGCCACGTGCCTCGCATTGGCGAAACAAAGTCGCGCAGTCGGTGCGCGCACGACGAAAAAAATCGAGCGAAACGGCCAGATATTCAGCCGTCAAGCGGCTTTTCTCAGCAAACCCCTGAGGAGTCAGATAATACGCGTAACGGTTTATAGGGACTTGGCGCATCTTGACCAAGCCCTTGCGCACGCACCGCCGCAAATATGCGTTGGCGAGGCCGAGGGCAATCCCCAGCTCGCGCGCGAGCGCACGCTGCGTGATCGCGCTGTCGCGCTCAATCGATGTGAGCACGCTCAGCACGATGCCCGGATTGCCCGCATCTTCGACTTGCCCTGGTTCCCCCACAGCGATCGCTCTCGTCTTGCGACGGCGGACCGTACCGCGTTCATCGGATGAACGTCAAGTATCGTGATCGGTCTCGGCCTCGCCTTGTCCGAAAAGAGGAGCACTCACTGGCTGGGGCGGGAGGATTCGAACCTCCGTATCGCGGAATCAAAATCCGCTGCCTTACCACTTGGCTACGCCCCAACGACCGCTGGAGGTTATCCGCAAAGCCCCTTCCCGGCAATAAGACCGCCGGCCGCACACCACCAGTCGGGCTCGGCCACGACGAGCGCCGTGCGCGCATCCTCGGCTGCACCGCGATTGGAAAACAGCGCAAAACACGTGGCGCCACTGCCGCTCATCCGCGCGATCAAAACGCCGGGGAGCCGCGAGAGGCGAGCCAGCACCGTGCTGATTTCGGGAACAAGACCGATCGCGGCGCCGGTCAGGTCGTTGCCGCGCGACATCAGCATTCGGGCCAGTCCAATGGCCGTCTTCGGCATCGGTGCGAATCGTCCGGCCTCGCGGAAGGGGCCGGAGCGGGCACCAAAGACCGCGCCGGTCGGTAGGTTCTTGCGCGGGTTGGCGAGCAATATTCCAACTTCCGGCAGGTCTGGGGCGGGCTCGATCCGTTCGCCGATGCCGCTGACCCAGGCGGCACGTCCGTAGAGGCAGGCGGGGAGGTCGGCTCCGAGCCCCGCGCCAAGGCCTCGGAGCTCCTCTTCGCCGATCGTCACCTGCCACAGTGCCGCGAGCAGCCGCAGCGCCGCCGCAGCATCGCTTGACCCGCCGCCGATCCCAGCCGCAACCGGGAGGTTTTTCTCCAAATAAAGCGCGGCGCCCCGAGCCGTCCCGGTGTGGTCGGCAAGCAGGCGGGCGGCACGCAGCACCAAATTATTCTGCCCCAAATCGACAAGGCCGGCAGCCTCCAGCCCGCCGATCTCAAGCGACAGGGTTGCAGCGGGCTCGGCGGTGATGCGATCGCCTATATCGGCAAAGGCGATCAGGCTGTCGAGCAGATGATAACCGTACGGCCGCCGTCCGATTACGTGCAGGTAGAGGTTGACCTTTGCCGGAGCAAAGGCCGTAAACGCTATCGCGGGTTCAGCCACCGCCGGCACGAGCGGGGGGCACGATTCCTCGATCGAGCTTAGCTTCGATCGGCTTGATCTCGTCCGCTTCTGGTCCGAATTGCAGGGCCCGTCGCCACTGAAAGCGTGCCTCGCCCGGACGCCCGCTTTGCCAATAAGCGTCACCGAGATGATCGTTGATCGTCGGGTCCTCAGGCACCAGCTCGATCGCTTTCTCGAGATATTCCACAGCGCTCGGGTAATCGCCGAGCCGGTAATGCGCCCAACCCAGGCTGTCGACGATGTATCCATCTTCGGGGCGCAGCTCTACCGCTTTCTCGATCATCTTGAGACCGCGCTCCAAATTCTCGCCCCGGTCGATCCAGGAATATCCGAGATAGTTGAGGACCAGCGGCTGGTCTGGCTTGAGCTCGAGGGCGTGCAGGAGGTCAGTCTCCGATGGCTTCCATTGGCCCGAGCGTTCGAGCGCGATCCCGCGGCTGTAGTACAGCGACCAGCGCTCAGGCATGCCGCTCGCCTGGAGGCGCCGGATCGCCTCGTCATAGGCATCGACCGCCTCGTTAAAGCGCTTCTTGGCGCGCAACAGATCGCCCAGCTGCATATCGGCGCCGGCCCGCGTCGGCGCCTCGGCCGACATTTCTCTCAACTGGGTGACAGCCTCGTCGGTGCGGTCGAGCATCTCGAGGTTGGCGGCGACACGCAATCGCGCCGACCATGAATAGGGCGAGTTCGGCGGGAATTCGGCGAGGATAGCAAGGCTTTCCGCCGGTTTGTTCTGCTCGTTCAACACGTCGGAGAGGAGCAGTTGAGCGAGTGGGAGACGCGGGCGCAGCTGGAGGGCGCAGCGAGCGTAGAGCAGTGCGAGGTCGATCGTCTCGGGCTGGTTTACGACGCTCGCCAGATCGAAGAGCGCCTCGGCAAGGCCTTCTTCGGCACTATCGATCAGCGGTGGCGGAGGCTCAGCCGGCTTGCGAGTCAGCACCGATTCTGCCAGCTCGCTTCCGGCGTTGTCCTTGATAAACCGTTGATAGAGTGCGTCCGCTTCATCGAAGCGGCCGTGACGCTCGTAAAAATTGGTCATCGCGTCGGTCAGCCGCCAGTTGAGCTGGCCAGTCGCCTCGAGCGTCTTCTTAAAGTTTTCCTCCGCCGTATCGGGTTGCCCGACAAAATCGTAAAGGAGACCGAGCTGGTAATATTCGAGGGGCGCGAACCCATTGAATTTGTCGAGCTGGCGCAGCGCGGCATCGGCACCGGCAAGGTCACCCACGCCCATTCGTGTCCAGCCCAATGCGAGCGGGCCGAGGAAGCGATGTACGCCATCCCCCGGCAACGCCTCGGCGCGCGCGAGCGCGCCGGCCTTGTCACCAGCCTTGATGCGATCGATCAGTAGAACGAGCTCGGCAACGGCATCTGTCGAATCGAGCGTGAGCTCCTTCTCGGCGAGCGAGCGGGCCCGGTCGAACCGGCCCTCGCTCGCTTCCATCAGAAACGTGCGGCTGATCAGCTCCGGCGATTGGGGATCGGTCTTGAGCGCGTCCTCAAACCACGAAGCAGCGGCCGCGTAATCGCGCGTCTCCTGCGCATGACGACCGGCTAGATAGGCACCGAATGGTGTCTCGATGTTTGGCGCCGCCTCGCTCGGCACGGCCACGACAAAAGCCAGCACCAAACTTGCCAGACCCCAGACCCTGAAAATGTCGATCACCTTTTCATTCATCTATCTCTATCCACTCGCCTCTATCCACTCGCCGGCGTCACATATTCGGATAATTGGGCCCGCCGCCCCCCTCCGGCACGACCCAATCGATGTTCTGCCCCGGGTCTTTGATGTCGCAGGTCTTGCAGTGAACGCAATTCTGCGCGTTGATCTGTAGATACGGGTCGCCCGTTCCGGTCTGCTGCACGATCTCGTAGACGCCGGCCGGACAATAACGCTGTTCCGGCGAATCGTAGAGCCGATAGTTGACCGTGATCGCCTTCGCCGGATCGCGAAGACGCAGATGCGTGGGTTGGTCCTCCTCATGATTGGTGTTCGAAATGAATACCGAAGAGAGGCGGTCGAAGCTGATCTTCCCGTCGGGTCTCGGGTAGTCGATGCGCCGCGCCTCGCTCGCCGGCTTCAGCTGCAAGTGGTCGGGGTGGTGATGGAAGGTCCACGGAGCGGCACCCCGCAAGACGTAGGTGTCGAGCGCGGAATAGCCGAGACCGGCCCACAGGCCCCAGCGGAAACTCGGCCGGATGTTGCGGACGCGACGCAGCTCCTCCCAGACCCAGCTCTCTTCGAGCGCGCGCCGGACCATGGCACCGGTATCTCCAGCGAGCCGCCGAAACAGGGTCTCCGCCGCGATCATCCCGGATTTCATCGCGGTGTGGTTACCCTTGATCTTCGGCACATTGATGAAACCCGCGGCGCAGCCGACCAACGCGCCCCCCGGAAAGTCGAGCCGTGGGATCGATTGAAAGCCACCCTCGTTCAGCGCACGCGCTCCATAGGCGATGCGCCGGCCGCCCTCAAAGAAGGGACGGATCGCGGGGTGCGTCTTGAACCGCTGGAATTCCTCGAAGGGGCTCAGAAACGGGTTCTTGTAATCGAGCCCGATCACAAAACCGACCGCCACCTGCCGGTTCTCGAGATGATAGATGAAAGAGCCGCCATACGTGCCTGCATCGAGCGGCCAGCCGACGGTGTGGACGACCAGCCCGGGTTGATGCCGCTCCGGGGTCACCTCCCACAATTCCTTGATGCCGATCGCATAGGTTTGCGGATCGATACCGTCACGCAGCCGGAACCGCTCGACGAGCGTCTTGGTCAGCGAGCCGCGGCAGCCTTCGGCAAACAGCGTCTCTTTGGCGACGAGCTCGACGCCGAGCTGAAAGCGATCGGTCGCCCGACCGCCCTTACCGATACCCACATCGCCGGTCGCCACACCCTGAACCCGTCCGGCAGCGTCATACAGCACCTCGGCCGCGGCAAACCCCGGATAAATCTCGACACCCAACACCTCGGCCTGCTGCGCCAGCCAGCGGCAGAGATTGCCGAGGCTGATGATGTAATTGCCGTGGTTGCGCATCTGCGGCGGTGTCGGCAGGTGCCAAGCGCGGCTCGTGGTCAACAGCAGGAAGCGGTCCTCTGTCGCGGGGGTGACGAGCGGCGCCCCTTGCTCCCGCCAGTCCGGGATCAATTCGTCGAGCGCACGCGGCTCGAACACCGCGCCGGATAGGATGTGCGCCCCAACCTCCGAGCCCTTCTCGATGACGCAAACGCCGAGCTCGCGCTCGGCGGCGAGGGCGAGCTGTTTCAGACGTATCGCCGCCGCAAGACCGGAGGGCCCAGCCCCGACCACGACGACGTCGTATTCCATCCGCTCGCGCTCGGTCCGGTCCTCGCCCAATTCTCGCTCCTCGGACTCCGTGAAACGATTATATCGGATCGCCGCCGCTCGGTCGTGATGGTAGCATTACCTGAATGACTTCCCCCGCCACGCCGCCGAATCTTGACGATCGCGACGCCGCGATCGCGCTGCTGCGCTGGTATGTCGAGATGGGGGCGGACGAGGCGATCGCGGCCGAGCCGGCAAACCGGCTCGCATCAGCACCAGCGCCCGCGGTTGCCGCCCCTATACCCTCGGTCCCGCCAACCCCACGACCGGTCCACGCGGTCACGGTCGCGCCGCCGCGGGCCCTAACCGAGTCTTTGGCGGAAGCAGCCCAATCGGCGCGCCGGCTCGCCGCCGGCGCCGAGTCGGTGGCGGCGCTCGCCGCTTTGATCGCCGGTTTCGATGGCTGCGGTTTGAAGCGCACCGCGACCAACACGGTCTTCGCCGACGGGAACCCGGCGGCGCCTGTGATGATCATCGGCGAGGGTCCGGGTGCCGATGAGGACCGCATCGGCCGCCCGTTTGTCGGCCGCGCCGGTCAGCTGCTCGACCGCATGCTGGCGGCCATCCAATTGGATCGCCAGGGCGTGCATATCACTAATGTCGTCTATTGGCGGCCGCCCGGAAACCGCACGCCGAGCACAGCCGAGATCGCCTCCTGTCTACCGTTCGTGTTGCGCCATATCGCCCTGGTGCACCCCAAAATCCTCGTCCTCGCCGGCGGCACCGCGGCCGGCGCGTTGCTGCCGGGGGGCCAGGGCATCACTCGGTTGCGCGGGCGCTGGTTCGACCTCGAGATACCCGCCCTCGCCGAGCCGGTTCCGACCCTGCCGATGTTTCACCCGTCCTTTCTGCTGCGCACGCCGGAGCGCAAGCGCGAGGCCTGGCGCGACCTGCTGGCGCTGCGTGCCCGCCTCGACGAGCTGCTGCGCGAGGGGGTCGAAAATTGACAGACCGCGATCTTCCGGACCGGGCGCGGGCTCTTCTCGATGCCTGGTTTGGACCGCCCGGCGATCCTGACCGCGAGCGGCAACGCAAGATCTGGTTCAAGAGCACCGCCGAATTCGACGCTTCTTTGCGCGACACATTTCTTGTCGATTACGAAGCCGCTGCCGCCGGAGAATTGGGTTCGTGGGAAACTCTCTCCGAGGGCGCGCTCGCCTTGGTGCTGCTGCTCGACCAGATCCCGCGCAACATCTTCCGCGGCACACCGCGCGCCTATGCGAGCGACGCTGCGGCGCGCGTCGCTGCCGACCGGGCGCTCGCACGTGGGTTCGACCGGCTCGTCCCGCTGGTCTGGCGGCGTTTTTTCTACATGCCGCTTCACCATAGCGAGGATCTCGCCGACCAGCGCCGCTCGGTCGCTCTGTTCGACGCTCTGCCGGGAAATCCCGATCGTCGTGATTCGTTGCGTCGTTATGGGCGCCCGTACGTCGAGGTCATCGAGCGTTTCGGCCGGTTCCCGCACCGGAATGCAATTCTCGGCCGAGAATCGACCCCGGCAGAGATCGCGTTTCTCGCGGCGCGGGACCAATCGTGCTGAGGCTTTGTGGCGCCCTGGCCACGGGCAACATCCGCCGAGCGAGCATCGTCGAGCAGGGAGGCCGCACACTCGTGGTTTCCCGGTTTCTCAGGGAAAATGCGGGAAAAAATCACGATCGGAGCCATAACTGAACCGAAAACATTATATTTACCAGTATCTTAGTGATCCAGACGGGTGACTCTGAGACGTCCTAACCGGGAAATTTTGACGATGTCTTGACGCCTCAGCCCGGGCCGAGCGGCGGGCTATTCGTCTCCGAGCGTACGCCGCAATTGCGTTGCTAAAATGGCACGCTCATCCCTGGCGCCCGAAGCCGAGCAGACGGGCGGCCGGCGCCACGGTCCAGCCTTGCACGACCAGCGAAGCGATCACCAGGATGAAGATGCTGGCAAACAGCCGCTGGTCGCGGTGCGGATCAGCCAATCCGGGGATGATGCTGAGGTAGATCGGAACCGCCCCGCGTAGCCCCACCCAGGAGGCGAAGGCTGTCTCGCGGAGGTTGAACCTGAACGGCAGCAGACAGATTAGCACCGCCACAGGCCGAGCCAGCAGGATCAGCACGGCGGCGCCGATGACGGCACCCGGCAGATAGGGCGGCAGATCTTCCGGCGTCACCAGCAGACCGAGCATCAAGAACAGCACGATCTGCGCGAGCCAGGCCATACCCTCGAAGAAGTGCTCGACGTCTTCGTGCGCCCGGTGCTGCGTGGTGCCGATGATCACCGCGCCCAGGTAGGTCGCGAGGAAGCCGCTGGTGCCGATGAGCTGGGCCAGCCCGAACACGGCGAGCCCACCGGTCAGCACCAGGACCGGAGCCAGCGGCGCTTCGATAGGCAACCGCTTCAGCGACTGCGCGAGCGCCCAGCCGCCCGCCACGCCGAGTGCGGCACCGCCGACCATTTCCTCGAGAAACAGCAGGACCGCACCGCCGACCCCGATCGACCCCGGTTCGGCGATCAAGTGTATCAGTAGGAAGGTCAAGAAAACCGACATCGGGTCGTTGAGCCCGGACTCGACCGCGAGCAGCGCGAACAGCCGCTCCGGCAGCGCAGCACCGGCGCGGCGCAGCAACACCGCGACCGCGGCAGCATCGGTCGGCGCGGCCGCGGCACCGGCCAGCAGAGCGGCCGCGACCGGCACGCCATCTATCAGCGAAACCGTGGCACCCAATATACCGGCAGTTACTCCGACACCGATGGTGGCCAGCACGGCCGCGGGCCAGAACGCCAGCCGCAGCATCGAGACCGGAGTCTTGAGTCCTCCCTCGACCAAAATCACTGCGAGTGCCGCGCTGCCGATCAGGTAAGCCGAGCCGAAATCGTCAAACGGAATGCCGAACACATGGTCGTCGCCCGCCAGCATGCCGATCGCCAGGAAGACGAGCAGCACGGGCGCGCCGATGCGCCGTGAGATCAGCCCGGCCGCGATGCTGAGCAGTCCGAGGCCGCCGCCGAGCAATATCAGGCTGTGCGAACGGGCCATCGCCGCGTGGCCGAGCGCGATCAGCTGTGCACCCGTCATATCGCAACAACCAGCATGGGCCTTTGCCTATAGCGCCGGCGGCCCGCTGTGCTGTCAAAAATCTTTGATCCGAAGAGCCGCAGGGTCGATAACGCGACACGGAAGAATGGCCCATCCGCTCGCCAGGAGTCATCGATGGCCAATATCGAAATCGGAGTGAATGCGGTCGAGCCCTTTGCCGAGGGCCAGCTTTTTGGCGAAGCCGGCTCCTATCTGCGCATCCAGGGTGTGGTCAAGGGTGAGCTCGATCCGGCGGCGCCGGAGAATAGGGTCATCGTCGACCTCGACAAGGCGCCGCGCAACGCGCGGGGCCTTGTCGAATACGAGACCGATTTCTTTGTATTGCAGCCGGCCGACCCGAGCCGAACGAACGGCGTGATGGTCTACGACGTGACCAATCGCGGCTCGAAGCGGATCTTCCAGCGCCTCGACGACGCGCCGGGTGATCCGCCCGCTGCGGCGAACGACCTCAAGACTGCTCGAGAAGCCGGGAGTGGATTTTTGCTGGGCCGCGGCTACAGCCTCGTCTGGTCGAGCTGGGACCCGGGTGCGCCGTCCGCCAACAACGGCTTGACCGCGCGTTTCCCGACGGCGATGGAGAACGGTCGGCCGGTGACCGGCCGCATTCGCCACGAGTTTCACATCGGCACCCGCGCGCCGGGCAACGGTGACATCGTGCGGCTCAGCTATCCAGCCGCCTCGACCGACACGCGGCAAGCGCGGCTGACCGTGCGCGACCGCGAAAGCGACAGCCGCACCGAGATCTCGGCCCAATCTTGGGAATTCGTCGATACCCAGTCGATCCGGTTGTTACCGCTGGGCAGCCTCTTTGCGCCGTTCAAGATTTATGAGCTGTGGTACGAGGCGACCGGGTCCAAGGTGCTCGGCATCGGCTTTGCCGCGGTGCGAGACCTCGTCTCGTTCCTGCGCTACGAGACCGCCGACCGCAATGGCACACCGAACCCGATGATCGCCGAAGGTGCGCCGACTGAAGGCACCGGCATCCGCCATGCGCTCGCTTTTGGCGTCTCGCAGAGCGGGCGCTTTCTGCGCCATTTCCTCGAGCTTGACATGAACGACGATGGTCGCGGGCGGCGTGTCTTTGACGGTGTGATGAGCCATGTCGCCGGGGCCGGCAAGGTGTTCGCCAACCATCGCTTCGGTATGCCGGGCCGCACCGCGACACAGCATCAGGACCGCCTCTATCCGGAGAACTGGTTCCCGTTCGGCAACGCGGTGACGACCGACCCGTTCTCGCGCAAGACCGGCGCGATCCTCCGGGGCCACGCGACCGACCCGCTGGTCATCGAGACCAACAGCTCGACCGAGTACTGGCAAAAGGGCGCCTCGCTGGTGCACACCGATCCGAGCGCGCGCAGCGACGCGGATCTGCCGCCGAATGTCCGGGTCTTCCTGATCGCAGGTACCCAGCACGGCTCGCGCGCCGATGCGAGCCCGGGGCCCTGCGTCAACCCGCGCAACCCGCACAGCGCCACCCCGGCCTTGCGGGCATTGTTCGCCGCACTCGAAGAATGGGTTACCAAAGGCACGGCACCGCCGCCGAGCCGCGTCCCAAGGGTCGCCGACGGCACCGCCGTCATGGCCGAGACTGTCACGATGCCGGCGGTGCCGGGTTTCGCCATCGCCCCCGGCGCCAACCAAATCGTCCCCCCGGTCGACTGGATCAACCCGCCGGCGCGGATCGACAATGTCTATGGCGCCCGAGTGTGCGCGGTCGATGCCGACGGCAACGAAATCGCCGGCATCCGGTTGCCGCCGATCGCGGTGCCGCTCGGCACCCATACCGGGTGGAACGTCTACCGCGCCCAGCCCGGCGAGCTCGCAGATCGCGACGGCTCGTTGATCCGGTTCGCCCGAACCAAGGCGGAGCGCGAAGCGGCTCGTGACCCGCGCCCGTCGCTCGAAGAGCGCTACGGCAGCCGCGAAGCCTATGTCGCCGAGGTGTCGGCGACGGCTGAGGCGCTGGTCGCCGAGCGCCTGCTGTTGCCCTCCGACGCGGCCGCCTATGTCGAGGCAGCCAAAGCCTGCGACCAATTCTGAGTAGCAAGACGACGGCGCGATCGGCCTCCGTCAGGATCCCATGAGGCGGCGCGAGTTCATGCTCCTGCTGGGCGCCATAATGACTGCGGCCCACCCGGTGTGCCCGCAACAGAGGGCAATGCCGGTGGTCGGCTACCTCAGTGTATTCTCGCCGCCCATCGACCCTGGCGAGATCGGCCGAGGCGCGGTCCTTCAGGGACTGAAGGAAACCGGCTTCGTCGAGGGACAAAACATGTCGATCGAACGCCGCTGGGCCGAGGGTCACTATGATCGGCTGCCGGCGATGGCCGCCGACCTCGTCAGCCGCAAGGTCGACTTGATCGTAACCATTGGCGGCACCCCTCCGGCATTAGCGGCGAAAAATG
>JAFAHQ010000250.1 GCA_019237135.1 Alphaproteobacteria bacterium | reverse complement strand
TTGGCCTCACGATAATGCGCTGATCGCGCTGGGTCTCGCCCGCTATGGCTTGAAAACCGAGGTGCTCAAGATCTTCCGGGGGCTGTTCGAGGCGGCAGGCTATATGGACCTGCGCCGGCTACCCGAGCTGTTCTGCGGCTTTCCCTGGCGCAGGCTCAACGCACCAACGCTCTATCCGGTCGCGTGCGTACCTCAGGCCTGGGCAAGTGCTGCGGTATTCGCCCTGGTTCAGGCGAGCCTCGGCATCGGATTCGACCAAGGAGCGTGCGAGATACACTTTGATCGCCCGGTGCTCCCGGAATTCCTCGACGAGCTGTACCTACGCGGTCTGCAGACCAAACACGGCACGGCCGATGTGCTGCTGCGCCGCTACCACGGCGACGTCGCGCTCAATATTACCCGGCGGCAGGGGAACGTGCCGATCATCGTGTTGCGTTGAGAGCTCAAAATCCGACGTCCAAATTCGCGACGACGGCTCCGAAATAGGCCTGGGGCTCGGACGGCCGTTCCCCGAGCACGCGCTCCATCCGCCGTACGCACTCTCTGGACTCATCGGCCACCGCGCGCCAGGTCGTAGATTTCGGCAATGCCGCGAGTAGGCATTCGTCGAAAAAATTATAAACGCGATGGACTTGACAACCAAAAGACGGCCTGTCGTTGCGCGCGGCAGTCAAAACAATGCGATTGGGCTTCGCCATCTTTCCCACGGCAAAGCTGCCGCTGTAACAGGCTGAGACGACCACTACGGTCGGCACAGCCGCGCATCCCCTCGAGAGCGCCTGGGCAAGCTCGTCTGGGCTGAGCGCGGTGTTCGAGCGGGCAAGCCACAGACCAGCGCCGCGCTCGCCATGCGAGGTCAGGAAGATCAGACACCGATCTCCGGGTCGAGCCCGCAGCGCGCCGATCCGTTGCAAGAGGACGGCGGCAAGAGCGGGCTCGACCGCTGTTCCCAGCTCGGCAGCGCTCGCGCTGAGACGGTGGATGTTTGCAGCCGGCACACCCGCAGCCGTGAGGCGTTGGCTCAATGCGCGGGTAGCGTTGTCGAATACCGGCTGGGCGTCATCGCCGGCGGCGAGAACCACCTGCCACCTTGCTGCAGGGGTCGACGTCGCGGCATCCACGACAGCCTGACTCGTGAATAGACCAAGCATCAGTATGGCCGGTGACAGGCGAGCGACAAAGCGAGATGCCATCGAATCCTTCTCCACCTGCGCCTATATGTCGATTTGTCGTATTCCCGCGAAGAGATCGAAGCGATGCCATTAGCACTCGCCGAAAAAAGTTGCACCCCCTGCCGCGGCGGTATGCCGCCGCTAACGCCGGAGGAGGCCGCGAACTACCATGGGCAAGCGCCGGATTGGGAGTTGCTCGACGGAGCGAAGCGGATCGAGCGGACCTACCGTTTCAAGAATTTCCGCGAGGCCTTCGCCTTCGTCGAGCGCGCAGCCGCGCTTGCCGAGGCCGAAGGACACCATCCCGAGATCAGGTTTGGCTGGGGCTACGCCGGGATCTCGCTGCACACCAAGAAGATCAAAGGCCTGCACGAGAACGACTTTATCATGGCGACGAAGCTGGATCGCATCGCGGCTGAGAGCATGCAAGTGACGGCCTAAACGATTCGGCACCCTCCGCCACTGGGCAGCAGGGGAGTATGCTGGCGCATATCGGTTCAATGAAAAGTTCGCTAAATTAGGCGACATGCGTCACGCAGAACGCAATCGATGCGCTCCCGAATGGGCGGGTCCGCAACGGTAATTGAGGGAGGAGCGCGGTGCCCACTTACATCATGCTCGCCAACTGGACAGACCAGGGCGCCCAGAAAGTAAAGGATTCGCCGCGGCGGCTCGAAACGGCGAAAAAAGCGCTCGTCGACATGGGGGGCGAGTTCAAATCGGTTTACATGACGATGGGCGAATATGATCTGATAGCCATCTACGAAGCCCCCGACGATGCCGTAGTGGCACGATTCACTTTACTTCTCGGGTCGCTCGGGAGCGTACGAACGAAGACGTTGAAAGCTTTTCCCGAGGCAGCCTACCGCGAGATCATCGCCTCGCTCGGGTAGTCGCCGACGAATACCGCGTCGCATCCGCGCGGGCGGCGGGGGCCGTTCACTCGGCAGCAACTGTCGCCACGCCGGCGGCGGGAGATGGGCGGCGCAACAGCAGCAAGAGCGGCAGGGTGACGATGATGATGATCATCATCAGCTTGAAATCGTCGATATAGGCGACCATTGCCGCCTGGCGTGTCGCTTCCACATTGAGCGCGCCGAGGCCGGAGGGGTCGGTCAGGCTAAAGGGT
>JAFAHQ010000416.1 GCA_019237135.1 Alphaproteobacteria bacterium | reverse complement strand
CGGCCGCCTCTTCAGCAGAATCTCGAGCGGCGACAACGATCAAGTCGCGAATCGCTGTTTCTGCGTGTTCGACGCGCTCATCTGCCACGCCGCAGCGATGCGCGTTGCCCAGCAGGTAGGCCCCTGTCTCGGCCAGCTGCGTCGGATCCGCGGGCTCAGCCGCGGCGCTGCCCAGAAAGAGCAGGGCGGCGGCACCGGCGAGAATTGAACGCATCGGAGGCTCCAATCCGATCTCCCTCACTTTCAACACTCAACGCAGTGGTTCGTGCCGGGACTGCGCAGCGCGAAATGCGGATTTACTGTCTTTTTCCTGTGTCATTTTTAGGACCGCCGATAACGGGTACGACAATTTCGCTGCACGTCGCCGACGCGACCCTCGCGAACGCCTTTATCGCCTGATGGTGGGCGCGACCGAGTCCGCGACGCACCCCGAGCTTCTCGATAGGTAATCGTCCCCCGTGGACCACAGCGCCAACCACGTATCTGCCGTGTGCCGCGACCCAAAAGAGCCCCGGCGATGGGGGATGACGCCGGGGCTCTGAAGCAGGCGAGCGCGGATGGGGGGATCGTATCCGGCCGCCCTCGTTGGTAGAAACAGTAAGCGGTGGCCGATGGTTCCAAGATTTCGTGATTTCCGAGCCGAGGGCCACCCGCACCCGGTATCAACCAGCAACCGTGCGCTGGCTCTCGATTCCCGTCAACTGCAGCGGCGCTTCATTCACCTCGGCTTGTACCCAACAGGCGCTCTTCGCAGGGTTTGCGGTTTTCCGATCTATCCGTCTGACTACCCGGAGCGATGGCGCGACCGCCCGTGCCGCTGCCGCCAGCGCGCGGCGGGAACCTATGCGGTGATCATAGGTGTTGCAATGTCGTCCCCATATTGGCCGCAGGAGGATCAACCCTATGAGGCACGGCTCGAACAAGCTCGGTATTGGCTGAGAAATCTTAAATCAGCCGGGCCTCGGTCACGTCCGGCGCGGTATGGGAGCAGCTCCTAGTTTTCTCCGCTCTCATCTCCACGGAAGTCAAACTCGCCGTCGGGAACATCGGCGGCGTTGGCGTCCCTTGCGCCCCGCAAATATCCCATGCCGTATCCGATTAGCCAGGCGGACACGGTGCAGCCCATGAAAAGAAGCCAGAACAACATCTGCATTGCTCACGCAAGTGACGGCGGCGCTAGCGCCCTTCGGCAAACGAGGGTGTCGCTAGAACCTCTCCTCAGTTCTCTCGAAATCCACATACTCGAGCGCATTGTGGAAACAGAGCGAAACCCTTTGGAGTTCCCGCTGGCGATTTCGGCAGTCGCCTGCAGCGAAAAGTGTCGATGGCAAGGCAGCAGCGCCAGGGACCGGAACTGCATTCGGCGCTAGTTGTTTGTTCTGTAGCATCGGGATTTGGGGAAACCAAGAAAGCAATCAACTATCCATCACAACTATTGAGCCATTGGGGGCTCCAATGCACGGGAGGCTGCTCTGCAGGGCGGGGGTGGATCGATCCGGCTCGTCGCCATGCCGCCAACCACCGAGCAACCGTCTTCCTATCAAGAGCGCGAGGATACTGAACAGGAGATCTGCCTCATGAGCGTCGAAGACAAAAGCACTATGAAAGCCGCATGCCTGCAAGCCGCAGCTACGCTGATCGCTGCTCGGGACAGCGGCAAGGGTCAGATTGACGTGGAGGAGTGCATCACGCTTGCCGCATTAATTTACGTCCGCGTCGTAGCGTCCGATTGGCGGGAGCCTGCGTAACAGCAATGCCCGCGAAAACGCTTCTACCCCGCTGATGGCGGCGCAGGCGATCGGGCCGCGCTGATATACGGAAGAGCGCCCCGCCGGGCTTCCCGCTGCAATCCTAACGGCAAAACCGACCCCCCTGGTGGCGCTGTCGCCTATTAGCGCGGGTTTGCGCCGGCGTTCCCACATCTTTTTTGCCACCCGGTTGCGCGGACAACAGCCGAACGAACTTTTCCATACAGGTACAATATTCATCTCAACCAGAGTACGAAAATCTATCCGACGAATTGTCATCATGCGCGCGTTACGTATCGATTCCCAAATGTCATAACGATGCCATAAAGGATGCTCATCGTTTTACCTTAAACACACGACGTCTTAACCTAAGCGTTCTTTAAGGAAACAGAGATCTGGGTGAACGCCACGGCGAAGTTCTCTTCGCCATGGCTGTGATGGCAGATTGGATGACAGCGGCGGGTTGAGTCGGTGCCACGGGAGGATTTGGTCAAGCGCATTGGAGCCGGAGCTGATGGCCTGTGCCCGGCGAGGACTCGCTTCTCAAGGTGATGACAGTGTGGAAACCATGGTCTAGCCAAAGTCGGAGGGAAAGATGACCTATTCGATTTCCTATAACGACGGGTTGGCGAGTGTCGCCAAGAAAAGGCGCGAACAGGGTTTGACCCGGATAGAAACCTTCTTTACTGAGGACGAGGCGCTCAATAGAGCGTTCCGACTACTGGACGAGGGCACACACCACGCGATTTCGGTCTGCGACAGCTCAGGCAATGTGCTGTGTGGTGTACGCCTCCAATTGAAGTTGGGTTTTTCTTCGGAATAAGGGGCCTGACCATCCGATCACGATGCTGAGACCTCCGGACGGTGCGCGAGCAATAGGCGCGGTTCCGCCCCAGCGTCGTATCGACGAGAACAAGGCCGGGGACCCGGCTCATCCAAGAGCTGGTGCAGGAGGGCCTCTGCACCCTCACCCGCTATGGTGCTGGTCGACATCAGCAGTAGCGGGCCGCCTTCAAATGGAGGGACCGCGGTCTTCTGCGGATTAGCTGTACCAGCGGAACCCTTGCCGGTTGCGGGTGGAAGCCTGCGAGATGCGGAAGTTGACGAGCGCCAGCCTCGGGAAATTTATCGCTTCGTCGGGCGCGCCGCGCCGCCACCAGGTGGGAATATTCCGGGCGGGAAGAAAAAATTGATCTCGGTGTGACGTGGTTCACACCCGAGCCCTTTGGCGATGAGGCAGAATACCTCGATCCGCTCTGGCTTGCGAGTCAGGCTGCGGAGGCCCAAGGGAGGAACGATCAATGCCAGCACCCAACCAATGGATCCTGGCCGGCGGCGGCATCACGGTGCATTATTCGGTGCCGGCCGCGGTCTTCCATTACGTGGACAGCGGGGGACCCAAGACCTTTACCGGCCCACAAATCCACCTGGTTTCAGTGCCCGATCTGGGGACGCTGGCCAGTGTAATCTTGCACGTGACCCCAGTCGCCGAAATAACCTTCACTGTTATCCTTCCTGCCGTTATCCTGGATCCGCCGGTTGAGCCCGTGCACACGGACGGGATCACCACCCACCACCTTCTCTTCCCGCCGTTCGGCCAGAAAGAGTTCTATAACGTGACGCCGCTGAACGGCTCTGCGTCATTGTAGCGAGCCGCAAGACGGCGCCACATCGGGCTGAGGGGCCGGACGGCGCGAACCGGTATCGTGGCTGGAGGAAGCATCAAAAGCGGGGAGATGTACAAACGTTTCGACCACGGCGAGCACGGGGCCGTAGTGCGCATTGTCGAAGACGAAGGCGTGACGCCTGTGTTTCGAACACTAGGAGCCGGCTTATTGCTGGCCTCTTGCGAATGGGTTTGCGCATCCGACCTCACGGTTGACCGTCGTCATTCAGGGATACCCCCAGCCGTACGCGACCAGCGAGAAGTTGGTGGTGTTCGGCACGAGGTTGGTCCACATGCGGCAGTCGGTCATGACCCATCCGGCCGCCGGCGGGGCCGAGTACGCCAGTGGCGGACAGACCAGCGGCCGGCGTGGAGTCCCGTGTGGAGTCCAGTACTCCCAGCGGTATCGCCCGACATTCCTGCCGAAATACATGCGCTCGAGGTTCCGTGCCCCGGCGATCGAGGGGCCGTCATAATGCTCGTGGACGATCGTGTCGATTGACTGCGTACCCTGTCGCAGGCCCGTAAAGGGCACGTCAATGGTCACTTCGATGTACCGGGTGTAGGCACGACTGGTGCGGGAAACCGGCTGGCAGGAAGCGGAGGGAGCCTGATAAATGTTTGCAACCGTGCTGTGCCAAGTAGGCCCGACATCCGCGCCCCACAGAATCCAGTTGTCGCCGCAGAAATAGATATCCGCGGGCACGCCCCCGTCCTTGGTCTTTAGAGCGACAGCCGCGCCAGACGCCAGCACCGCGTAAATGTCGCCGCCGTCATCGGGAAGCCTGAGAGTGGCGAAAGGTGCGGTGCTGAACGCATTGACCACCGCGCCGTTGGGGAGCTGGCCGGCGTCCTGTTCGATGCCGTCCCCGGGGCCGGGCCAGTCGCGCTTGCGGTAGGGCAGGACGGCAGCGGCAGAGCCGGGGGTGAGGTACGCGATAAACGGCCCGGAGACCACACTGGGAGGACCAGTGGATGGAATCGGTGCCGGCGATGGCGAAGAATCTTCTCCGCAGGCTGCTAAAAAGGCCGCCGGGAAGACCGCCAGAAGGAAGGCGAAAACGCTGGTCATGAGGGTTCTCGTTCTCATGCTATCAGGAGAGGCCCATCAAACTCCCCCTCAATTCATTCGCCCGGTTCGGGGAGCCCCTCATCAGCGAGCTGGGGCTCGCGGATCCGCCACGGACGTCGTATCCACAGCCGGAGGCGGTCGAGGTAGAGATAGATGACGGGTGTCGTGTAGAGGGTCAGCAGCTGGCTGACGAGCAGCCCGCCGACGATCGTAAGCCCGAGCGGGCGGCGCAATTCCGCGCCCTCACCAAAGCCGATCGCCAGCGGCACCGCGCCGAACATCGCCGCCATTGTCGTCATGATGATCGGCCGGAAGCGTTTTAGACAGGCCTGATAGATCGCCTCGCGCGGGGTCAAACCCAGGCTGCGCTCGGTGTCGAGCGCGAAATCGATCATCATGATCGCGTTCTTTTTGACAATGCCGATCAGCAGGATCACGCCGAGCAACGCCATCAGGTTGAACTCGGATTTGGTCGCAATCAGTGCCAGCGCGGCACCCACCCCGGCCGAGGGCAGGGTCGACAGGATCGTGATCGGGTGGACATAGCTTTCGTAGAGCACGCCGAGCACGATATAGACGGCGAGCAGGGCAGCGCCAATCAGCAAAGGTTCGTTGGCGAGCGACTGCTGAAACGCCTTAGCCGTCCCCTGGAAACTGCCGTGGATCGAGGCCGGCACGCCGAGGCGCGCGATCCGGTCGTCGACCGCCGCCATCGCTTCGCCGAGCGACACTTCGGGTGCCAGATTGAACGAGATCGTCGAGGCCGCGAACAAATTGTCGTGATAGACCGCGATCGGCGTATTGCCGGCGCCAAAACGGGTGAAGGCGGAGAGCGGCACCATTGTTTCATTGGCGGTGCTGACGGCAGCGCCGGTCGATGTGACGCCGCGACCGGTGTTGGCGAGCGCGTTGTTGGCCGCGTTGCGGGCCACGTCGCCGGCGCTCTGCACGGCGCTCCCGGCTGCATTGCCGCTCTTCGCGGGGGGCGGCTTGGCCACCACGGTGCCGGACAACGGCTGGGTCCGCTGCGTGCCGCTGACCGGACCGCCGCCGATGCTGACGTAGATCTGGTTCAATATCTCCGGTGATTGCCGGAACTCTGGCGCGACCTCCATCACGACGCGGTATTGGTTCTGCGCCTTGTAGATCACCGATACCTGCCGCTGCCCGAAGGCGTCGTAGAGCGTGTTGTCGACCTGGCCGATTGTCAGCCCGAGGCGCGCTGCACTGGCCCGATCGATGATCAGATTGGTCTCGGGCCCCCCTTGCTGCTGGTCGAAATTGACCTCGGTCAGCAGTGGCAGATGTTTGAGCGCGTCTGCGACCTTGGGCGCCCACTCGTAGAGCTCGGTCGAATCCTCCCCGAACAATGTGTACTGGTAGCCGGCGTTGCCGGTCTGCCCGGCGACCCGGACATCCTGGTCCGCCCCCAGATAGAGTGCCGCGCCGGCAATCTGGTCGAGCTTGGGGCGCAGCCGGTTGGCGACCTTCTCGGCCGAGGCCTGGCGTTCGGACAGCGGCTTCAGTACGACAAAGGCGGACCCGTAGCTGCCGCCGCCGTAGTACCCGGCGACCTTCGCGACAGCCGGGTCCTGCCGGATGATGTCGACGAACTGCGCCAGCTTCTTCTGCATCAATTGAAACGAGATGCTCTGGTCGGCCTGGATGCCGCCCCAGATCAGCCCATTATCCTGCTCGGGCATGTACCCCTTTGGAACAACGATGAAGAGTTGGACGGCACAAAACAACGTCGCTAGCAGGCTCAGCATGACCAGACCCGGCCATTGCAATGCCCGGTGCAGCGAGCGGTCATAGACATCCAGGATCGCGGCAAACGCTCTTTCGGCAGCGCGGTACAGCCTGTCGCGGTTATCTTTTTGCGGCTGAGGCAGCAAATAGGCGCACATCATCGGCGTCGTGGTCAGCGACACGAAGAGCGAGATCGCGACCGCGACCGATAAGGTCACCGCGAACTCACGGAACTGCCGGCCCTCGATGCCCCCCATAAGCAGGATCGGCACGAAGACGGCGACGAGAGCGAGGGTCATCGACAGCACCGTGAAGGCGACCTCGCGCGCGCCTTGCAATGCCGCCCGCATCCGCGGCATCCCGGCCTCGATGTGCCTAGTGATGTTTTCGAGCACGACGATCGCATCATCGACGACAAAGCCAGTCGAGATCGCCAGCGCCATCAGCGACAGATTGTCGAGGCTATAGTCCAACAGATACATCACCCCAAAGGTGCCGATCAGCGAGACCGGCACCGCGACACTCGGGATCACCGCAGCGCGAAGACTGCGCAGAAAGGCGAAGACGACCAGAACGACGAGGCAGACCGCAATGACGAGGGTGCGCTCGATCTCGTGCAGCGAGCTGCGGATCGTCGTCGTCCGGTCCAACATCAGCTCGACATCGACGGCTCTCGGGACCGAGGCTTCGAGCTGCGGCAGCACCGCTTTTACGCGCTCGACGGTGTCGATGATGTTGGCACCCGGTTGCCGGCGAAGGATCACCACGACCGCCGGCTTACCGTTGGCAAGGCCAATGTTGCGCAGGTTTTCGACAGAGTCTTCGACCTCCGCCACATCGCTCAGCCGCACTGCCGCACCGTCGCGATAGGCGATCACGAGCGGCCGGTAGTCCTCGGCATGGTTCGCCTTGTCGTTGGTGTAGATCTGCAGGCGGCGGTCGCCGTCTTCGATGGCACCCTTCGGGCTGTGCGAATTGGCCGAGGCGAGGGCGGCGCGAACGTCTTCGAGACCGATGCCGTATTTGAAGAGTGCCAGCGGGTTGAGCTCGACCCGCACCGCCGGCAATGAGCTGCCGCCGATCTGGACCTGGCCGACGCCTTCGATCTGGGACAATGCCTGCTGCACGACCGTCGAGGCGGCATCGTAGATCTGGCCGCGCGTCATGGTGTCAGAGGTCATCGCCAGGATCGCGACCGGTGCGGTGGCCGGGTTGACCTTATAGTAGGCGGGGTTCTGGCGAAGACTCGTCGGCAGGTCGGCGCGCGCTGCATTGATCGCCGCCTGCACGTCGCGGGCGGCGCCGTCGAGGCTGCGGTCGAGGCCGAGCTGCAAGGTGATGCGGGTGACGCCGACCATGCTCTCCGAGGTCATTCCGACGACATCGGCAATGATGCCGAGATGGTGTTCGAGCGGGGTCGCCACGGTCGCCGCCATCGTGGCGGGGCTGGCGCCCGGCATATACGCACTCACCGTAATGGTCGGATAATCGACCTGCGGCAGGGGCGCCACCGGCAACTTCAGGAAAGCAAAGAACCCGGCGAGTGCGACGGCGATCGTCAAAAGCGTGGTCGCAACCGGCCGCGCGATGAACGGCGCCGACGGGTTCATTTTTCCGCGCCCCCGACTTCCGAGGCCATCCACCCCCACCCTTAAGCTCAGCGAAAACCAGCCTCATCTAGCATGCGGCCGATGCGGACGACAGCGACCTCCCCCGTTCCGCAAGCGTCTTGCCGGAGTTGACCGCCAAGGCATAGGTTTTCGACGCGGCGTCCGTTCTCTGATCGAGGACCGGGCGGCAGGCACCAGCGAGGACTGGCCCCGATGAAACGGCAGTTGCACCTCAACTTGTTCATCCACAGCCGCGGCCATCACGAGGCGTCGTGGCGCCATCCGGCTTCGTCGCCGCTGCCGTTGACCGACATCCGCTATTACCAGGATCTGGCGCAGCGCGCCGAAGCAGCACTATTCGATTCCGTTTTTCTCGCCGACCAGCTGGCGCTGGGCGGCGATGTCGCCCAGGCGCCGCGCACCTGGCTCGAACCAATCACTGTACTGGCGGCGATGGCGGTGGCGACCAGCCGCGTCGGGTTGATCGCGACAGCCTCGACCACCTACACCGAGCCGTTCAATCTCGCGCGACAGTTCGCCTCGATCGACCACATCAGCAACGGCCGCGCGGCCTGGAACATCGTGACCTCGTGGCTCGCGACCGCGGCGGAAAATTACGGCGGCGCCGGGCAGGTAAGCCACGCCGACCGTTACGCCCGAGGCGAGGAGTTCATGGAGGTGGTAAGGGCCCTGTGGGACAGCTGGGCCGCCGACGCGGTGATCGACGACCGGGCCGCGGGAGTTTACGCGCGAGGCGACCGCATCAGACCAATCAATCACCGCGGCGATTTCCATACGGTGGCCGGGCCGCTCAACCTGCCGCGCTGCCCGCAGGGTCGGCCGGTGCTGGTGCAGGCGGGCTCGTCCGACACCGGTCGCCGCTTCGCCGCGCGGCACGCCGATGCCGTGTTCACCGCCCACATGGCGAAGGCGACGGCGCAGGAGTTCTACGGCGATCTGAAGTCCCTGGCGGCGGCCGAGGGCCGGCCGCCGGAGCAGATGCTGATCTTGCCCGGGCTCAGCCCGATGATCGCCGCGACCGAAACCGAGGCGCAGTGCCTGGCGCGTGAGGTCAACGAACTCACCGATCCGGAGGTCGGGCGCAAGCGGCTGTCGGGTCGCTTCGGCGGGTATGATTTCTCGCACCTACCGCTCGATCGCCCGCTTTCGATCGCGGATTTCCCGGACCCGGCCTCTGTGGAGGCGGCGCGCAGCCGCACCGAGGTGATCCTCAACCTGGTGAAGCGCGACAAGCCGACATTGCGGCAATTACTCGGCTATCTGGCCGGCGCGCGCGGGCATTTCGTCACCGCCGGCACCCCGGAGCAGATTGCCGAGCTGATCGAGGACTGGTTTACCGACGGTGCGGCGGATGGGTTTAATGTCATGCCGCCCTTGCTGCCGGCGCAGCTGGACGTGTTCAGTGCTGAGGTGCTCCCGATCTTGCAGCGACGCGGGCTGTTCCGCACCGAATACACCGGGACAATGCTGCGCGAGCATTACGGTCTGCCCTGGCCGGAGAGCGTGTTCGACGACCCTGCCTGGACGGTCGAACTTCACGACGCCGCTGCCGGCATATAACCCCATCGTTCTTCCCCCGGTCCCGGGCCCTCTCTTGACACGTGCTGCCGCCGAATACACTTGACCATACGGTTACTTAACCAGACGGTTTGCGCAGCATGTTGCCGGATCACCTCAGCACCACCTACTCGGCTCTCGCCGATCCGACGCGACGCGCGATTCTCGCGCGGCTGGCGGCGGGCGAGGCCACGGTCGGCGAGCTCGCCG
>JAFAHQ010000414.1 GCA_019237135.1 Alphaproteobacteria bacterium | reverse complement strand
GGGCGCATGACGCCTCGCCCTCGAACTAAGATTAACCACGATCCCGTCCTAGAGCCTTTAGCTGTTGCGTGAGGGCGTCGATTTGCGCCTCGAGCCGTTTCAGGCGCGGATCTTCGTTGTTCGCCCGCGATGCTCCCGTCTCAGAGGAAGGCGGCTTTTCCTCGCCGCGGTAGGGCGCAAGCATCCGCAGGGCACGCTCGAACAGAACCATATTCTGCTTTCCCATCTCTTCGAACTGACCGAATGGAAAAATGCCGAACGTGGCCTGCAGGTTTTTGCGCATTTGCTCCTGATTTTGAGCAAATGCGAGCATCGCCTGCTCGAGATATCCGGGAACCAGAAACTGCATGCTGTCACCATAGAGGCTAATCAATTGTCGTAAGAAACTGATTGGCAATAGATTTTGGCCCTTCTGCTCCTGCTCGACGATAATCTGGGTCAGCACCGACCGGGTGATGTCCTCGCCCGTTTTCGCGTCATACGCGACAAAATCACCACCGTCCTTGATCATCCTCGCGAGATCATCGAGGGTTACGTAATTGCTCGTCGCCGTGTTGTAGAGACGGCGGTTGGCGTACTTCTTTACGACGACCGGTCCGCCGTCGCTCGGCTTATCGCGATTCGGGGTGCTCATGCGCACGGTGTCTCGCTTGGGAGAAGGTCACCTCCGACCACCATACAATGTTTCGGTGAGATCGCCTCACCAAAGAAGCTAGGTCATCGCTCCGATTTGACCCAGGCGCTGCACGCTGGCTCCGGCCCGGATCGACTTCCGTTGTGTAGGTCGGCGTACACCGGCAAAAATAGCCGACAAAGTATCGAGAGCCACAGGCGGCCACATTTTCATGCGTTCTCCGCCCGCAGAAGTTCCATTGGTTTTCCGGCTGATAAGGTGGCCTGAATTCGTCGGTCGGCGGGAAAATGCGGTTGATCCGCCGAGCAATGAATTTGCTGGATAAGCGGTTGAAATAACGTGCGATTGTACCCGACCCGTCATGGCCGTTTTGTGCGAACGAACGATTTTCGCTGAATTTCGCGCCAGACCGTAACCTTTGCGAGGCACTCCCGGCGCGGGTCGCGATCGGCTCGTTTCTTCGGACTCGCTCGAACCGGTTGCGAACTCGGTTGGGCGAGCAATGACGAGAAGGTTGGCTAGACTCCCGGCAACCCCACTCCTACATTCGCGAACGCGTGTCTCTGTAGGCGTTAATCTAGCGAGGAGATTCCCTGATGACAGATGTCGTGATTGCGAGCGCTGCGCGCACCCCGGTTGGGGCCTTCAACGGTGGGCTCAGCAGCTTGCCGGCGCACAAGCTCGGCGAGGTCGCAATCATCGAGGCGCTGCATCGGGCGCATGTAGGGAAGAGAGACGTTTCTGAGGTGATCATGGGCCAGATCCTGGCCGCCGGTGAGGGGCAAAATCCCGCCCGCCAGGCCGCGATCGCTGCAGGCATCCCCTACGAGGTGACGGCCTATGGGGTCAACCAGCTCTGCGGCTCGGGCCTGCGGGCTGTGGCGCTTGGATATCAGGCGATCCGCAACGGCGACTCGGAGATCGTCGTCGCCGGCGGCCAAGAGAGCATGAGCCAGGCGCCGCACTGCATCCACCTGCGCAACGGCGTCAAGATGGGCGATGCCGAGCTCGTCGACACAATGATCCGCGACGGGTTGTGGGACGCTTTCAACGGGTATCACATGGGTAACACCGCGGAGAACGTCGCCCAGCGCTGGCAGATCACTCGTGAACAGCAGGATGCCTTCGCCGCCGGCTCGCAGACCAAGGCCGAAACGGCGCAGAAGGCCGGCCGCCTCAAGGACGAGATCGTCCCGGTCAAGATCGCGACTCGCCGCGGCGAGACGATCATCGACACCGACGAACACCCCAAGCACGGCACGACCGTCGAGGTGCTGGCCAAGCTGCGTCCTGCTTTCGACAAGAACGGCACGGTCACCGCCGGCAACGCCTCCGGCATCAATGACGGCGCCGCCGCCGTCGTGCTGATGACGGCATCCGAGGCCGAAAAGCGCGGGGTGCGCCCGCTCGCCCGCATCGTCTCTTGGGCGACTGCCGGCGTTGATCCCGCGATCATGGGCACTGGACCCATCCCGGCGAGCCGCATAGCGCTGAAAAAGGCCGGCTGGTCGGTCGGCGATCTCGATCTGATCGAGGCCAACGAGGCTTTCGCCGCGCAGGCATGCGCAGTCAATCAGGACCTCGGGTGGGACGTCGACAAGGTCAATGTCAACGGCGGTGCGATCGCGCTCGGCCATCCGATCGGCGCCTCCGGCGCGCGCGTGCTGGTGACCCTGTTGCACGAGATGCAGCGGCGCAATGTTCATAAGGGGCTAGCGACTCTGTGCATCGGTGGTGGGATGGGCATCGCGATGTGCGTGGAGCGCGATTAGCTTCGGCTCAAAGCAAAAATGGGAGGAACACATGCCCAGGGTGGCGGTCGTCACCGGCGGAACGCGCGGCATCGGCCGCGCCATATCCGCAGCGTTAAAGGACGGCGGCTATCATGTTGCCGCGGTCTATGGCGGCGACGACGAAGCCGCGCAACAGTTCAAGGCCGATAGCGGCATCCCGGTCTACAAGTTCGACGTCGGTGTCTTCACGGCGTGCGCGGACGGGGTGAAAGCGATCGAAACCGCACTCGGGCCGGTCGAAATTCTGGTCAACAACGCCGGCATCACGCGCGACACGACCATGCACCGCATGAGCTTCGAGCAATGGAACGCGGTGATCCAGACCAATCTTACCTCGTGTTTCAATATGAGCCGGCAGGTCATTGAGGGGATGCGCGCTCGGGGTTTCGGGCGCATCGTCAACATCGGCTCGATCAACGGCCAAGCGGGTCAATTCGGGCAAACGAACTACGCGGCGGCAAAGGCGGGAATGCAAGGCTTCACCAAGTCGCTCGCGCAGGAAGGAGCGGCCCGGGGGATCACTGTCAACCTCGTCGCCCCGGGGTATGTCGAGACTGATATGGTGCGCGCGATGCCGGCCGACGTGTTGGAGAAGATTGTTGCCCGCATTCCGGTAGGCCGGCTCGGCAAGGCCGAGGACATCGCCCGCGCCGTGCTGTTCCTGGTCGCCGATGGGGCCGGCTTCATCACCGGCTCGACGCTATCCGTCAATGGCGGCCAGCACATGTATTGACGCGACCAAAGTCGGTCGACCGGTGGTGCTGATTTCCCGGGAGGGTTTGCCGACGACTCGCGGCGCAATCTATGGCGGCGCGTCTGCTGAAGGCTGCAGAAGCCAGGTGTGGAGCCTGTTATTCCAGGCACGGGAAGCGCCCCTGAATTTCTCCGCGATCGAGGGTAGCACCGCTGTCGACGGGACGGTTTCGGCAGTCTGATACCGCTACCGGGCCCGGGAAGAACGATCACGATCGGAGACCTGGGACACGGAAGCCAGAAAGCGTCGCGAGAGCGCGGGTCACCCGAGCGAGAGGTCTCGAGGGCTGCGTCGCGGGCAGCAACGGCCGCACATCTCCATGTTAAGATGGGTGATGTTGTCGTCCGATGTCATCGATCTGAGAGATTTTTATCGGACCGGGCTCGGCCAGGTCGCGCGCCGAATGATCCGTCGTGCGATCCAGGGCGTATGGCCCGATTTGCGCGGAATGCGGCTTCTTGGGGTGGGTTATACCACACCTTTCCTGACCGCGATTGCACCCGAGACCGAACGCACGGTGGCTCTGATGCCGGCCACGCTTGGCGTGCTCGGTTGGCCTTCGGGAGGACCGAACCTGGTCACCCTCGCAGACGAGGGTGAACTCCCTTTCGCTGACTATTCGATCGACCGGGTTTTAGTCGTTCATGCTGTTGAAACGAGCGAGCAGATCGGACCGATGTTGAAGGAGATCTGGCGGGTCCTCGCCGGTGGCGGACGGTTGTTGATCGTCGCGCCGAACCGACGCGGCATTTGGGCCCGGCTCGACCGCACGCCACTCGGATCCGGCCGGCCTTACACGATGTCTCAGTTATCGCAGCTGCTGCGCGACGAACTCTTCACCCCGATTGGATCGGACACGGCATTGTTTATCCCGCCTCTCCGCAAGCGGATAATCCTGCGGTCGGCACCGGCCTGGGAGCGGATCGGCAAGCGCTGGTTCCCTACTTTTGCCGGCGTCGTGCTGATCGAGGCGACAAAACAGATCTATGCCAAGCCGGCTGTTGTGCGCATGCCCCGCCGCCGTTTCGGCTATACCCCTGCGCCGCACGGCCTATCCCGGCGATCCGGCGTTGGAGGCGCGTTTCAGCCCTGCTGGCCCGCCGCGTGGGCTGCCGCTTTTATGTTGCACAGGTTCTCCGACAGGACGAACACACCCTGCTCGGCGAGCAGATTCGCCAGGCTCCCACGGGGATCGAGGGAATAGGGCCGCCCGTGACGGTCGAGGGTGACGCTGCGCTCGACGCGGACACCAATCTCGTCGCACATCGCAACGAAATCGCGGATCGTGCAGAGATGGATATTGGGCGTTTCATACCACGGATGTGTGAGAAGATTTGACACCGGCATCCGGCCACAAAACAGAAGGTGCAGCCGGATTCGCCAAAAGCCGAAATTTGGGAACGAGACGATAGCACGCCGGCCGATCCGGACGAGGGTCTCGAGCACCTTGCGTGGCTGTCGCGTCGCCTGCAAGGTCTGGCTGAGCACAACGACGTCGAAGGCACCGTTGGGGTAGACTTCGAGATCGCGATCGGCGTCGCCTTGAATAACGGAAAGCCCGTGGCCAACGCAGGAGTTGACCCCCGATTGGCTCAGCTCCATGCCCCGGCCGTCAACATTCTTGTGCCGCACGAGATGGGCGAGCAACGCGCCGTCGCCGCAGCCAATATCGAGCACGCGCGCGCCAGGGTCGATCATTTCTGCGATAAGCCTTAGGTCGCGGCGGAGTCCCCCCGCGGCACTATCCATCGCGGCGGGCTGCGAGTCAGGGCCGCCGAAGTCCAGCGCAGTGCTTCTGCTCGGCGCAGGCATCACCACGAGCGGGTCAAGCCGCGGTGCTCGGCGCAACCGGTCAAGAAGCCGCGCAGCGTTTCGAACAGCTCGGGCTCGTGTAGCAGAAAGGCATCGTGCCCGTTGTCGGTCTCGATCTCGACAAAGCTGACATTGGCAGCCACGGCATTCAACGCGTGAACCAGTTCTCGGCTCTCGGATGTGGGGAACAGCCAGTCACTGGTGAAGGAAATGACGCAGAAGCGCGAGCGAGTGCCTTTGAAGGCACTCGACAACGACCCTCCGTGCTCGGCGGCAAGATCGAAATAATCCATCGCTCGGGTGATGTAGAGATACGAATTCGCATCGAAGCGGTCGACAAATGTACTTCCCTGGTGGCGCAGATAGCTTTCGACCTGGAAATCGGCGTCGAAGCCGTAAGTTACGGCGTGGCGATCTTGCAGGTTGCGCCCGAACTTGCGGTGGAGCCCCGCTTCCGAGAGATAGGTGATGTGGGCCGCCATGCGGGCGACCGCGAGGCCGCGGACGGGCCGTCGGCCAAGGCTTAGATAACGTCCGCCGCACCAGTCCGGGTCGGCTATGATGGCTTGCCGCCCGACCTCGTGAAACGCGATGTTCTGAGCGGAGTGGCGCGCAGCTGCGGCGATCGGCACCGCGGCGAAAACGCTTTCAGGATAGCTCGCAGCCCACTGCAATACCTGCATGCCGCCCATCGATCCGCCGGTCACGCAGAATACAGTGTCGATCCCGAGATGGTCGAGAAGCCGCTTCTGCGCGCGGACCATGTCGCGCACGGTAATCACCGGGAACGACAATGCCCAGGGCTCACCCGTCGCCGGGTTGATGTCTTGTGGACCGGTGGTCCCCATGCAACCGCCGAGCACGTTGGCACAAACAATGAAGAACCGGTCGGTGTCGAGCACCAACCCGGGACCCGCCATTGTTTCCCACCAACCGGGCTTGCCGGTTATCGGATGAGGATCGGCAACGTATTGGTCTCCGCTAAGCGCGTGGCAGACCAGGACCGCGTTCGACCGATCCAGGTTAAGCTTGCCGTAGGTCTGATACGCGATCGTGAACGGGCCAAAATCGATCCCACAGTCCAGCCGCAAGGGCTCACGCACGAGCAAACGGTGCCCGGGCCGATCCTGGTCCGAGCGCGCGCGGAGGCGGGAAGGGGTCAAAGCCGACATATAAACCGACGTGATCGCAGGGCGGTCGACCGCACCTTCAATCGAGCGGCCGCTAGTTCCCAATTCGGGGGCGCTAGGTAGGGATCGAAAGCGTGGCATGTCAACGTTTTCTTTGATTTTGCTCGGTCGCGACTCTACTACTATGCCCCTCTTCGGCGAAGACACCATGCTCCCTCCTCCGTCCGATCTCGCAGAATTGCGCCGGCACCTCGATGAGATCGACGACAAGCTGCACGACCTTTTGATCGAGCGGGCCCAGATCGTCTCGGTGGTGGCGACGAGCAAGAAAGAGGGCAATCTGGCCGCCTTCCAACCAGGACGAGAGGCGCAGATCATCCGCCGGCTGGTCGATCGGCACCGCGGCGAGTTCCCGGTCGCGACGCTCGTTCGCATGTGGCGCGAGATGCTCGCGGCGACCGTCCGTCTGCAATCTCCGTTTGCGGTCGCGGTCTTTGCGCCGATCGAAGCACAAGGGTTTTGGGATCTGGCGCGCGATCATTACGGCAGTCACACGCCGATGTCGGCCTATCGCTCGATCGGCCAAGTGATCCGCGCCGTCACCGAGGGTCAAGCCTCGGTCGGCGTCTTGCCGATGCCTCAGGAAGGAGAGACCGATCCCTGGTGGCGCCAGCTCTTGTCAAAAGATGAAGATGCACCGCGGGTCATTGCTCGTTTGCCGTTCGGCGCTCGCGGCAACGCCCGCGTCGACGGCGCCGATGCACTCGCGATCGGCCGCGGCGTGCAGCAGGAAACGGGTCGGGATCGCGTCTTGCTCGCCGCCGAATCCTCGGCGGACATAAGTCGTGGTCGGATCTTCCGGACTCTTTCGTCGCTGGGGCTGGTTTGCACTTTCTTTGCGTCTTACGAGCACACCGCCGGCGTCCTTAATCTGATCGAAATCGAGGGCTTCGTTCGAATCACCGACCCGCGTCTCGATAGCTTCCGCGTGCAGCTCGGTGGCGCGCTGCATCGCCTGCTGCCCTTTGGCGGCTACGCGATCCCGCTGCCCGCAACGGCGAGATCCGGCGCCGCTCTCGCGAAATGCGCGACCGGCGCAGCAAAAGAATGAGCGAATGACGACCGCAGCAGGCCCGGTGCCTCGGCCGGGGATCCTCGGAACCGCCTCCTATGTCGGTGGCGAGGCAAAAATTGTCGGTGTCGAGCGGCCGATCCGTCTCGCCTCGAATGAAAGCGCCCTTGGGCCGAGCACCAAGGCTATCGCTGCCTACCGTGCCCTCGCCGGCGAGATCCACCGCTACCCCGACGGGGACACCGCTGAGCTACGCGAGGCGCTGGGGCGGTACCATGGGCTCGATCCGGCGCGCATCGTGTGCGGCGCCGGCTCGGACGAGCTGATCACGCTGTTGCTGCGCTCCTATGCGGGCCCGGGTGACGAGGTGCTGTACAGCCGCCACGGCTTCCTGATGTATCCGATCAATGCGCAGACGGTTGGCGCCACGCCGGTCGCCGCTCCCGAGCGGATGCTCACGACCGATGTCGATGCGCTCTTGGAGAGGGTGACCGAACGCACCCGGATCGTCTTCATCGCCAACCCGAATAACCCCACTGGCACTTATCTCGGCACCGCGGACATGGCGCGGCTGCACGCTGGGCTGCCGCCCTCGGTCGTGCTCGCGATCGACTCCGCTTATGCCGAATTCGTCAATCGCAACGACTACGAAGCCGGGATGGCGCTGGTCGATCGGGCAGACAATGTCGTGATGTTGCGCACCTTCTCGAAGATCTACGCACTTGCCGGGCTCCGGCTCGGTTGGGCCTATTGCCCACCGGCAATCGCAGACATATTCAACCGGATGCGCAGTCCGTTCAATGTGAACGCACCCGCACTCGCCGCCGGTGTCGCCGCGGTCGAGGATGTCGAAGCACTCCTCCGCGCTCAGGCCCATAATCAGCGCTGGCTGGCATGGTTTTCCGAGCGTCTCGCGGCACTCGGCATTCCGCTCACCCCGAGTGTCGCCAATTTTGTGCTCGCCCGCTTCCCCGACGATCCGCGCAAAAATGCCGATGCGGTCTTCGGCTTTCTGCAGAGGCACGGCATTCTGACCCGCAAGATGGGGGCTTACGGGCTGCCGCAATATTTAAGGATCACGATCGGGACCGGCGACGAGATGGAGCGGGTGGCGACGACCCTCGGCGAGATCATGACCGCGCGATGAGCGAGAAACTGTTCGACAGAGTCGCGCTGATCGGGATCGGGCTCATCGGGTCTTCGCTCGCCAGGGCCTTGCGCCGCGACAGCCCGGGTACGGCGATCGTCGCCTGTGCGCGTCGTCCGGCGACATTGGCCACCGTACGCCGGCTCGAGCTCGCCGACGAGACCACGGAGGACCCGGCGATCGCGGCGGCTGGCGCGGATCTGGTGGTGATCGCCACACCCCTCTCAGCTTATGCCGAGATCGGGCGCCGGATCGCGTCGGCACTCCAGCCCGGCGCGATTCTGACCGATGTCGGCTCGGTCAAGCAGGCGGTGGTCCGCGATTTGCAGCCATACCTCCCCGCGGGGGTTCACTTCGTGCCCGGCCACCCGGTGGCCGGGACCGAGCATTCCGGCCCCGAAGCGGGCTTTGCGGAGCTGTTTGACGGCCGCTGGTGCATTCTTATCCCATTGCCCGAGACCGCCCCCGAAGCCGTCGCCAAGGTCGGCCGGATGTGGGAACGGTTTGGCATGCGGGTCATCACGATGAATGCCGACCATCACGACAAGGTGCTGGCGGTGACCTCACATTTGCCGCATCTGATCGCCTATACGATCGTCGGCACTGCGACCGACCTCGAGGACAGCCTCAAATCCGAAGTCATCGAGTTCTCGGCCAGCGGCTTCCGTGACTTCACCCGGATTGCCGCGTCGGATCCGGTGATGTGGCGCGACATCTTTCTCAACAACCGAGAAGCGGTGCTCGAGATCCTGCAGCGCTTCAACGAGGACCTGACCGCGTTGCAGCGCGCGATCCGTTGGGGGGAGGGCGACAAATTGCAGGATCTCTTCACCCGGACCCGGGCCATCCGGCGCTCGATCATCGAGGCGAAACAGGCCTGAGAGCGTTCGCGAAGTTTCCCTGCCGCACAGGGTAACTCAGGGAAAGAATCGCGTCCGAAAGAAAAATATGTGATGAATCAGAGAGTTAATGCCATTTTGGTTGAGCCGGCAGGGATACGGCAGGGAAAGGGCGCGGGTGTCTCATCGCCTCCTCGAATCGCAAGATGTATCCTAACATATAAATGTGATCTCGACAACATGATGTCGAGGAAGCAATGTACGCGGTGATCTTCGAAGTGGAACCCGAACCGGAGCGCCTGCAGGACTACCTCGACATTGCGGCAAGCCTGCGCCTGGAGCTTGAGAATATCGACGGGTTCATCTCAATCGAGCGGTTCAAGAGCCTGAGCCAAGACGGCAAGATCCTGTCGCTGTCGTTTTGGCGCGACGAGGAGGCGATCGCCCGCTGGCGCCGACAGGAGCAGCACCATGCGGCGCAACGCATGGGGCGGGACCGGATCTTTCGCGATTACCGGATCCGCGTCGCCGCGGTGGTCCGCGATTACGGAATGTATGAACGGGCGCAGGCGCCGCAGCCGATGCCCTGGAAGTCCAAGCCGGCGTAAGCCCGGTCATTCCCAGGCAATGCGCGGCGCCTTACCGAGTTTTGCCGGACCGAGGAACATCTGCCCGTTCTGTATCGTGAACGCGGTTTTGATCTCAGGCCTGCCGTCCGGTCCGGCTTTTGCGAGCATCGCTAGGGCGAGCCGCGCGAGCCCAGCATCCGCGGCGCGCATCCGCCCGCTCTGGACCATTCCAGTCAGGATCTGGTCATAGCCTGCGATCGCCCCGGAAAAGCCGCCGATCGGCTGCAGTTCCCGATCGAGGGCGATCGTGCCGCTCGCGGTGGCGCCCACCCCACCCCAGTTCAGGCGCAGATTGTCGAGCTCGACGATGCCGCCCGCGTCGCGCCACTCGGCAACCGCTTGCGCCAGCTTGCCGGTCGAGACCGCACCTTTGACGGTGATGCCGAATGCCAGCTCGTCGATCGTATCGTTGAGCACCGAGGTCATGCCCGGAAGCCCCACCTGGCGCAGATCGAGAGCGACCCCGAGGGCTGGCTCGGTGGGCGACCGCGGCGGTTTTGCCGGCAGGATCACCCAGGCATCGGCCGAGCTGATCGGAACCGCCTCACCGGCCTCGACGCTGACGTCTTGTAAGTTCAGCCACAGGCTGGTGCCCCCTTCCGGATCGACCGTGAGCGCCCCGGCAGCGGTGTGCGCGGCTAGTTTCAGCGGCGGCCGTTCGCCACCTCCGGCGAGCACGGCGGACAACCCTTCGGGCGCCATCAGCCGCCAACTGGCAAAGTCCCAGGGCCGCGCGCTGGCGGAAAGCGCCGCGATGCGCAGTTCCGGCGATGGCGCGAGACGGCCGTCGCGCAGCACCGCATTCTCGAGCGCCACCCGGCAGGCGAAGGGGAAGCCGGCAACACCGATACTATGCCAAGAAACGTCGATCTTCTCGGCCCGCTCGGTTTGCGCCCAGTCGGCAACACCGTCGGTAATCCGTCTCGCGACAATCAGCCAATAAGCGGTATAGGCGCCGAGCAAAACCAGCAGCACGGCAACGACGGCGAGGCCGAGACGCGTCGGACGGCGCATGGTCGGGTTATAATGACCTCGTTCGATCACCGCCAGCGGCCGGCGACACGTTATAAAACCCGATGCTCGACGGAACTCCCGAATTCGCCGCTGCCGATCCGATGCCGCCGGACATCGCGGCACTGCGCGGCAGAACCGAGCCGGTATGGATTTTCGTCTACGGCTCGTTGATGTGGGACCCTGATTTCCCCCGCGCCGAGAGCGAGACGGCGTTGCTGCGCGGTTACCATCGCAGCTTCTGCGTCTACTCCTATGATTACCGGGGAACCCGGGCGCGGCCCGGGTTGACCCTCGGTCTCGACCGCGGTGGGGCTTGTCAGGGGATCGTGCTTCGCCTGCCGCCTGAAGCACTCGCCGAGGCGATCGATCGCCTATGGGCGCGCGAGATGACCTCACCCAG
>JAFAHQ010000187.1 GCA_019237135.1 Alphaproteobacteria bacterium | reverse complement strand
GCGCGCCGCTCCGCGGTGGCCTGCGACCACCCTTGACCGCACCTGCGCGCGGCACTCTCTCGGCGCCAGGTCGGGACGGAGGAATGGTCTCTTTGGTCGAACAAAGGAATGCGATTACCCCAGGCTTGACGCCGCTCCACCGCCTGGGCCAAACCATGAACGAGCGGTCAATTGACGCGCTACAAACACCGGTCAACTTAGCGCGTCAGCAACAGAGACCTGTAGAGCGGGTCGTCAATGCGGGAACGGCCAGAGCCGCAGCTTCTCTTTGCCGATCTGCCACAGCCGCGCCAAGCCGCGCGGTTCGACGATCAGGAAGAAGACGATCAGCGCGCCGAAAATCATCGATTGAAGGTTGGTCACGAGGTTGACCGGCATATCGAACCCGGCAAGGCGCGGCGCGTTGTCGAGAAAGATTGGCAGAAGCACGATGAAGGCAGCGCCGAGGAAAGAGCCCAAGATGCTGCCGAGGCCGCCGATGATGATCATGAACAATATCTGAAACGAACGGTCGATCTCGAAAGCGCTAGCTTCGACCGCGCTCGTATAGATGAAGGCCCACATCGCACCAGCGATGCCGCAGTAGAACGAGCTCAAGGCGAAAGCGAGCAGCTTTGTCCGCAGCGGGCGGATGCCAATGATCTCCGCAGCTACATCCATGTCGCGGATCGCCATCCAGGCGCGACCGACTCGGCCGCGCACGAAACCTTTGGCGGCGAGCGCAAGCAGGACGACGACTGTCAGGACGAACAGGTATTTCGCTCGGGGATCAGCTTCGGCACCAGTGACGTAGACTCGGCCGAAAAGAGCCCGCGGCGGCGCGCTGATCACGCCCGAGGCGCTGTAGTTGTAGAACCAGGGGAACTTGTTGAACATCCAGATCAGAAAAAACTGCGACGCCAGCGTCGCCACGGCGAGATAGAAACCCTTGATCCTAAGGCTCGGGAAGCCGAACACCATCCCGACGAGTGCAGTCATCGTGCCGGCGAGGATCAATGCGAGGACAATGTTGAGCCCGGGGTAGGAGGTGGTGAGCTTGTAAGTCGCGAAGGCGCCAACTGCCATGAAGCCGCCAGTGCCCAGCGACACCTGCCCGGCATAGCCAGTCAGCAGGTTGAGGCCGAGTGCCGCCAGCGCGTAGACGAGGAACGGGATCATGATCGTCAACAACCAGTACTCGGAGCCCATCGCCGGGATCACGAGATAGGCGACGGCCAGTGCGGCTAATATCAGCCAACGGTCCTGACGGATTGGAAAGATCGCCTGGTCGGCGGCGTAGCTCGCCTTGAACTGGCCGACCTCGCGATAAATCATCGCTCAAACCCTCTCGATGATCCGCTCGCCGAACAGGCCTTGCGGCCGGAACAGCAGGAAGACGAGCGCCAAGGCATAGGCGAACCAATCCTCGATCGCGCCGCCGAAGGCGGATCCCCAAAAAACTTCGGCGAGCTTCTCGCCGACCCCGACGATCAGACCGCCGACGATCGCACCCGGCACCGAGGTGAAGCCGCCGAGCATGAGCACCGGCAGCGCCTTTAGTGCCACCAGCGAGATGGAGAACTGCACGCCCAAATTGCTGCCCCACATGATGCCGGCAACAAGCCCAACGACGCCGGCGACAGACCAGACGATAACCCAGATGGAACGGAGCGGGATGCCGACCGACTGCGCCGCCTGGTGGTCGTCGGCAACCGCACGCAGCGCGCGTCCGATTGGGGTGCGCTGGAAGAATAAGGCGAGCGCGGCGACAAGCGAGGCTGCGACCGCGGCGGCGACGAGGTCGAACTCGTTGACGAGCACTCCCCCGATGATCAGCGGTGCCTTCGGGATGCCAATGTCGAGCGGATGGACATCCGCGCCCCAGACGAGCTGGCCGAAGCCGTCGAGGAAAAAAGCCAAACCGATCGTCCCCATGAACAGAATGATTTGCTCCTGATTGACAAGCGGGCGCAGCATCAGCCGTTCGACCACCACGGCCAGCAAAACCATGACTGCAGCGGCGATGACAAAGGCGCCCCAGATCGGCACACCGCGCTCGATCAGCCCGACGAAGGTCAGGGCGGCGAACAGCACCATTGTGCCCTGGGCGAAATTGAATACGCCCGACGCCTTGTAGATCAGCACGAAGCCGAGCGCGACGAGCGAGTACATGACCCCTGCGAGCAGCCCGCCGATGACGACCTCGAGCACGAATTCGGGGTTGCTCGCCATATTGGCGATCGGGGCGAGGAAGACTGCCGCCAAGAGGTCCATCGGGTCGCCCCCTCAGCCCCCTCCCATTCCGTCCCCGGGAGGGTGGGGATCAGCCTGCTGTCCGAGATAGGCGGCGATGACCTCGGGGCTGATGCGAACCTCCGCGGGGGGGCCGTCTGCGATCTTGCGACCATAATCGAGCACGGCGACGCGGTCCGAGATGTCCATTACGACGCCCATGTCGTGCTCGATTAGCGCGATCGTCGTGCCGAACTCTTCGTTGATGTCGAGGATGAAGCGACACATGTCCTCTTTTTCCTCGACGTTCATGCCCGCCATCGGCTCGTCGAGCAACAGCAGCTCTGGCTCCATCGCCAAGGCGCGGCCGAGTTCGACCCGCTTCTGCAGGCCATAGGGTAGACGCCCGACCGGGATCTTACGGATCGCCTGGATTTCGAGAAAATCGATGATCCGCTCGACATTCGTCCGGTGGGCGAGCTCCTCCTGTCGCGCAGGACCGAAATGGATCGCCTGCCACAGAAAGTTGCGGCGCATCAGCAGAAGCCGCCCGGTCATGATGTTGTCGAGCGTCGTCATTCCCTTGAAGAGCGCGACGTTCTGGAACGTGCGGGCGATCCCCTGCGCCGCAGCCTGGTAGGGGCGCATATGCCGGCGGGTCTCGCCCTTCCAGGTGATCGTGCCGGCCTGCGGGTAGTAGAAGCCGTTAATCACGTTCAGCATTGAAGTCTTGCCGGCGCCGTTCGGCCCGATCATCGCCAGGATCTCATGGCGCCGGATCTCGAGGCTGATACCGCTGAGCGCAGTGATCCCGCCAAAAGCGAGGCTGATCGCGTCAACCGTCAGGATCGGCTCGCCGATCCGTTTCACCCTCAGCTCGCTTTTTTGAATGCCACCGGTTCGACCATCGGCAAGCTCGTCGGGACGTCGCGGATCCCGAGCTCGGCGCGAAGGCGGCCCTTGCGGCCGTCTTCGAAAGTAATCTCGGTCTCAATGCGCCCTGCAGGTTGATCCGAGTAAAGGGCGTCGACCAAGGGCTGATAGCGGGCGGCGATGATCCGACGGCGCACCTTGCGGGTGCGGGTCAGCTCCCCGTCATCGGCGTCGAGCTCCTTGTGGAGGATCAGGAAACGGCGGATCTGCGAAGTGGCGACCGCCGGCTCGGCAGCGAGATCCCGGTTCACCCGCTCGACGCAGCCCTGCAAGAGATCGTAGACCGCAGTTTGAGCGGCGAGCTCCTGATAAGACGCGTAGGCGAGATTACGCCGCTCGGCCCAATCGCCGACCGCTTCCAGATCGATGTTGAGAAAGGCAGCGACAAACGGACGGCCGTCGCCGAACACGATCGCCTCCTTGATCCAGGCGAAGAATTTGAGCTTGTTCTCGATATATTTCGGGGCGAACAGCGAGCCGCGTTCGAGCCGCCCGACGTCCTTGGCACGGTCGATGATCTTCAACTGCCCGTCCCCGTCGAAAAACCCGGAATCGCCAGTATGGACCCAGCCGTCCGACTGTTTCGTTTCGGCCGTCGCTTCCGAGTTCCGGTAATAACCCTGAAATGCGCCTGGGCTCTTAAACAGCACCTCGCCGTCCTGCGCGACACGAATTTCCACATCCTTGATCGGCCGACCAACCGTGTCGGGCTTCACCTCTCCGTCCTTTTGGATGCACAGGAAGACCGAGCTTTCGGTCATTCCGTAGAGCTGCTTCAGATTGATGCCGAGCGAGCGGTAGAAGGTGAAGAGATCGGGCCCGATTGCCTCGCCTGCAGTGTAGGCGACGCGGACGCGGCTGAGGCCGAGCGTGTTCTTGAGTGGACCGTAGACCAGCCCATTGCCTAGCCAATAAAGTACCCGATCGGCAAACGGCACTCGTTGCCGATCCAGGATCGGCAACCCGACCCGTTTCGCGACACCCAAGAAATAATGGAAGAGCTTGCGTTTAACCCAGCCGGCATCTTCCATTCGGATCATGACCTGGGTCAGGATATTCTCGAAAATCCGCGGCGGTGCGAAGAAATAGCTCGGCCCGAGTTCGCGCAGATCGGACATGACCGTCGCTCCCGATTCCGGGCACGAGGCGCAAAAGCCGGCGCAATAGGCCTGTGCGTAGGAGAAAATATGCTCGCCAATCCATGCCATCGGTAGATAGGCGAGGACCTCCTCGCGGTTGGTCAGACCCTCAAACACGAGGGCATTCTGCCCGGTGGAGATGATGTTGTCGAAAGTGAGCACGACGCCTTTAGGCCGTCCGGTTGTGCCCGACGTGTAGAGTATAATCGCGATGTCGCTTCCTCGCCCCTTGGCGATTTCGCGAGCAAAAAAACCACGGTCGTCGTGAGCGAATTCGCGGCCGCGTTCCTGCACGCTCGCGTAACCATGCAGAAACAGCTGGTCGTAGTGCCGCATGCCCCGCGGGTCGGAGAAAATCACCGTCTCGAGGAGTGGACAGCGCTCCTTGATGGCCAGAAGCTTGTCTGCTTGCTCCTGGTCTTCGGCCACCGCGAAGCGCACCTCAGCGTGATCGAGGACGAAGGCCATCTCGTCGGCGATCGAGTCCTGATAGATCGGGACTGGCACACCGCCCAAAGCCTGCGTCGCGGCTATCGCCCAGTAGAGCCGCGGGCGGTTATCCCCGATGATCGCCAGCTTGTCGCCGCGGCGGAAACCCATAGCCGAAAGACCGCCGGCCAGCGCCTCGACCTCGGCGGCCACTTCTGCCCAGGTCCAGCTCTGCCAGATGCCGTAGTCCTTCTCGCGGTTGGCCGGCCGGTCGGGCCGCAACCGCGCGTGCTCGAGCAACAGTTTAGGAAAGGTGTCCGGGGCGCTCGCTGTCATTCAGGCTCCCTGAGCGCCCGCTGATTACACACTGCCTCCCTGCGCTCATGGCGTGTACGTAACCGGAACGCCTCTACCGGTCAAGCGCCCGCCGACGTCAGGAAGGCATCCCTAATGCCGCAACAACACCGGCTGGCGCCGGCGTCCCCAAGTGCCTGGTTGGGGCTCGAACACGCCGGCAAGCGGCGTTCCGCAATCGCGGCAAGTCCCGTTCTCCAGCACATGCCATTGGGTGAGGTCGAACCAGTCACGACCGATCAAGAGCGCGCCGCAGCCGTGGCACCAGGTGCTGCCGCCTGCCTGATCGTGGACATTGCCTGTATAGACATACCGCACGCCATTGGCGCGGGCGATATCGCGAGCGCGTGACAATGTGGTAACCGGGGTTGCCGGCTTATCGCGCATCTTCCAGTCGGGATGGAACGCAGTGAAATGCAGCGGCACGTCGGGACCAAGATTTGTTATCACCCAGCGACTCAGTGCGTCGATCTCGCCGTCGGAATCGTTTTCGCCGGGAATCAACAACGTGGTGATCTCGAACCAGACACTGGTATCTCGTTTGAGGTAGGCGAGTGTGTCCAGCACCTCGCCGAGACGACCACCGCAGACCGTCCGGTAGAAGTTCTCGGTAAACGCCTTCAGATCGACATTCGCCGCATCGATGTGGGCAAAGAATTCGCGGCGCGCTTCGGGCGCGATATAGCCGGCGGTCACCGCGACTGTTGCAAGGCCGGCCGCGCGACAGGCCTTGGCGGTGTCGATTGCGTACTCCAGAAAAATCACCGGGTCATTGTAGGTGAACGCCACCGAGCGGCAGCCGAGCTGCACCGCCGCAGCAGCGATCGCCGTGGGATCGGCGCGATCGTTTAGCCGATCGATTTCGCGCGCCTTCGAGATGTCCCAGTTCTGACAGAACTTGCAGGTGAGGTTGCAGCCCGCGGTGCCAAACGAGAGGACCGGGGTGCCGGGAAGGAAGTGGTTCAGCGGTTTTTTCTCGATCGGATCGACGCAAAAGCCGGAAGAGCGGCCATAGGTCGTGAGCACCATTGCGTCGCCCGTGCAGGCGCGCACGAAGCATAACCCGCGCTGGCCCTCGTGCAATTTGCAAAAGCGCGGGCAGACGTCGCACTGAATGCGGCCGTCGGCGAGCCGGTGCCAGTAGCGCGCCGGGAAATGCGAACCTGCGAGTTCTTGTTCCATGACCGAATGGCTGCTCCGACGCCGGAGTTTATACGATCGAGACCTCTCGCTTTGCTATAATGTGGGGGCACCTTGCTGGAGGCCCACCCGTGCCCGCCATCCGTCGCGCCGCAGTCGCCGGATCCTTTTACCCAGCCGCCGCGGCCGAGCTCCAGCGTCAGATCGATGCGACCCTCCGCAGCGCCCGAACCGCCGCAATCGCGCCCGTGCCGAAAGCGCTGATCGTGCCGCATGCGGGTTACATATATTCCGGACCGATTGCCGCTGCCGGTTATGCCCGGCTTGCCCCGGCGCGGGAGCGCATAACGCGCGTCGTGCTGCTCGGCCCGTCGCACTTTGTCGGTTTTCGCGGATTGGCGGCGAACTCGGCAGACGGCTGGCAAACACCCTTGGGCATGGTGCCGATCGATCGCCCCGTCGTCGACCGGCTGATAGAGGCGAGATTGATCGGCGTGCTCGATGCGGCGCATGCGCGAGAGCACTCCCTTGAGGTCCAGATACCCTTCTTGCAAAAGGTGCTGGGTGAGTTTTCCCTGGTTCCGATCGTCGCCGGTGATGCTTCGCCGGAGGCGGTGGCGGCGGTGCTCGACACGCTCTGGGGCGGGCCCGAGACGCTGATCGTCATTTCGACCGACCTCTCGCACCATCTCGATTATCGCTCGTGCAAGGAAATAGACCTCCGCACCGCCGACGCGATCGAGCGCTTCGACACAAGTGCTCTCGGATCCGACAGTGCCTGCGGGCGAGTTCCGATTCGGGGCCTGCTGGTGGCAGCGCAGCGCCGCGGCATGAGCATCACTAGGCTCGATCTGCGAAATTCCGGAGACACCGCGGGCCCGCGCGATCGCGTGGTTGGCTATGGCAGCTGGGCGCTGTTCGAGCCTCCCCGTTGCGAGCCTCGCGAGGATTTCGCCGACCGGGAGGAAGCGCTCAACGCGGCCGGCCCGACATTGATCGAGCTGGCCCGCGCCTCGATAGTCAGTGGGCTGACCACCGGCTGCCCAAATCCCGTCGCCATCACCCCTGATATGCCGGCAATATTGGCCGCCCCGGGGGCGGCCTTTGTCACGTTGCGGCGGGGCGGCCAGCTGCGAGGCTGCGTCGGCTCGTCGATCCCCCAACGCCCATTGATCACCGTCGTGGCCGACAACGCGTTCGCGGCCGCGTTCAAGGACCCGCGTTTCCGCCTTTGCGGCGCCACGAACTCGACGATCTCGACCTGTCGATAGCGGTGCTGACCCAGCCCGTACCGATGCGTTTTAGCGATGAGAGCGATTTCTTGGGGCAACTCCAGCCCGGCATCGATGGACTGATCATCGAGGATGGCCCCCACCGAGCACTGTTTTTGCCCGCGATGTGGCGGCGATTGCCGGATAGCCGCCAGTTCCTCGGCCAGCTAAAGCAAAAAGCGGGGATCGACCCCGATCAATGGTCGCCCGGCTTCGCGGCGAGCCGCTTTCAGACGACCGAGATCAAGTAGGAGAGAAAAAGGGGCTTCTAGGCGCGGACGGGAACGCCCTTCTGTTCGAGGACCTGTTGCAGTTCGCCGGTCTCGTACATCTCGCGGATAATGTCACAGCCACCGATGAACTCGCCCTTGACATAGAGCTGCGGGATCGTCGGCCAGTTCGAGAATTCCTTG
>JAFAHQ010000100.1 GCA_019237135.1 Alphaproteobacteria bacterium | reverse complement strand
TGCGAATCCTCGCAGCGCGCCACGAAATCGCGCGCGAAGGTGAGGTAGTCGAGGATGCCGTCTGCGTCCGTCCACTGCTTGAACAGGTAGTTGTTCTTGAAGAAGTGGTTGTGGCCGAAGGCCGCGTGCGCGATGACCAGCGACTGCATCATCATGGAGTTCTCTTCCATGATGTAGCTGATGCAGGGGCTCGAGTTGATGACGATCTCGTAGGCCAAGCCTTGGAGGCCGTGGCGATAAAGCGCTTCCTCGCGCGCGAAGCGCTTGCCGAAGCTCCAATGCCGATACATCAGCGGCAGACCGATCGACGCGTAAGCGTCGAGCATCTGCTCGGAGGTGATCACCTCGATCTGGACGGGATAGACGTCGAGCCCGAGGTCATCCAGCGCGATCCGCTCAACCGCATCGTAAACTCTGCGCAGTGCGGCGAAATCCCAGTTTGGGCCGGTGTATAGAGGGGCCGAGGCCTCGAGCCGTACCGCCTCTGCCGAGAGTGTGTCAGGCACGAACGCCCCCTTTTGCAAACAGTTCGTGGAAGACCGAGAAAATTTGCGAGGGGTCGCCGACGCGGCGCATCGCGAAGTGCGGATGTGCGGGCGCGACCTCGCTGTAGGCTCGCCATAGGTCGCTGTCGCGCGACAGACCCGACAGACTACCTCCCATGCCGTCGCCAACCTCGACATACGCGAAGTATTGACAGAGAGGAAGCACTTCTCCGCCAAGCAGTGCCACGCAACGGCCGCTGTCTGCCCCGTAATTGTCACCGTCGGAGGCCTGTGCGGCGTAGATGTTCCACCGGTCCGTAGAGTAACGCGCCCGCGCGATCTCCAGCATCTTCTCAAGCGCGGTCGAAACCACGGTGCCGCCGGTCTCTCGACTGTAGAAAAAAGTCTCCTCATCGACCTCCTCCGCCGTGCTCGTATGACGGATGAAGACGATATCGACTTGCCGGTAGCGCCGGATCAGAAAGACGTGCAAAAGCATGAAAAACCTCTTGGCGAGATCCTTCATCGCCTCGGTCATCGATCCCGACACGTCCATTAGGCAGAACATGACCGCTTCGGTATTCGGGCGGGGTACACGCTCGAACCGGTTGTAGCGAACATCGAGCGGGTCGATGTAGGGAATTATCTTGCTGCGGTGCTCTAGCCGTTCGAGTTCGCGAATGAGCCTGTCGACCTCCCCGTCGGCGCCGCGGGCGCGGGCGTTCTCGATCGCCTCACGGATCGCTTCGAGTTCCCATTGCTTTGGTCGCCGCAACGAAATGCGTCGCGCCAAGCTGTTGCGCATGGTACGGCGCACGCTGAGATTGGCCGGGCTGCCAGTGACGGTATAGCCGGCGCGCTGCAGATCGACCGCGAATGTCTCCTTGAGACTCTTTTTCACGAGATCGGGCAGCTCGAGATCCTCGAAGAACATGTCGAGGAACTCTTCTTTGGAAAGAGTGAACTCAAATGCATCCTCGCCCGATCCGTCCGGGCTCGCCTGCGAGCCGCCACGCCCCTCGCCGCCGTTTGGTCGCGGAATCTCGTCGCCCCTGAGATACTCCTTATTGCCCGGAACGACATGCTCGGTGCGGCCGGTACGTCGGCTATGGTGAAAGATCGGCTCGGAAATGCCACGGGTCGGGATTGCCACCTTCTCCGCCTGCCCGACATCGGCCACCTTGCGTTTGCGCAGCGCTTCTTGGACCGCCGCTTTGACTTCCGCCCGGGCGCGACCCAGGAAGCGTTGCCGATTGCTGAGGCTCTTGCCCTTGGGGTTGGGTCGGCGGTCGACGATGTTCATGGCCGTCCTCCAGGCCGGATGGGTGCCTTGCCCGCCTACCCAGCCTTGTTCACACGCATGTACCACTCGACGAGGCGGCGGACCTGACGCTCGGTGTAGCCGCGTGCCACCATGCGCTCGAGAAAATCGGCGTGCTTTTTCTCGGTCTCGGAATCCTTCTTGGAACCAAAGCTGATAACCGGCAGGAGATCCTCGACCTGCGAGAACATGCGTCGCTCGATCACCTCGCGCAACTTCTCGTACGAGGTCCAGGACGGGTTTTTCCCCGCGTTGTTGGCGCGTGCCCGCAAGGCGAACTTGACGACCTCATTTCGGAAGTCCTTCGGGTTGGCGATCCCCGCGGGCTTTTCGATCTTGGACAGCTCTTGGTTCAACAGCTCGCGATTCATCAGCTGCCCGGTGTCCGGATCCTTGTAGTCGGAGTCCTCGATCCATGCGTCGGCATAAGCGACATACCGGTCGAACAGGTTTTGCCCATAGTCGGAATATGATTCGAGATAGGCCTTCTGAATCTCGTGCCCGATGAACTCGGCGTAACGCGGCGCGAGCTCAGCCTTGATGAAATTCAGATACTTTTTCTCGGCGTCGTCGGGAAATTGCTCGCGCCAGATCGCCTGCTCGAGCACGTACATCAGATGAACCGGATCAGCCGCGACCTCCTGCGTATCGAAATTGAAGGTGCTCGACAAAACCTTAAAGGCGAAGCGAGTGGAGATGCCGTCCATTCCCTCGTCGACCCCCGCCGCGTCCCGGTATTCCTGGACGGATTTCGCGCGAGGATCAGTATCCTTTAGGCTTTCACCGTCATACACTCGCATCTTGGAATACAAATTCGAGTTCTCATGCGGCTTCACTCGTGAAAGTGTACTAAAGCGCGCGAGTATGTCGAGGGTGGACGGTGCGCACGACGCGTTTGCCAACTCACTGTTCGCCAGTAGTTTCTCATAGATCTTTCGCTCTTCGGTCGAGCGCAGACAGTAGGGTACTTTGATAACGGAAATTCGATCGATAAAGGCCTCGTTATTACGATTGTTCTTAAAGGACTGCCATTCAGCCTCGTTTGAATGCGCAAGAACGATGCCCTGGTAGGGAATGCCGCCGATGTTCTCGGAGCCAACATAATTGCCTTCCTGGGTCGCCGTCAGCAGCGGATGCAACATCTTGATCGGCGCCTTGAACATCTCGACGAATTCCATAAGCCCCTGCGTCGTGCGGTTCAGGCCGCCGGAATAGGAGTAGGCGTCGGGGTCGTTCTGGCTGAAAAACTCGAGCTTGCGGATGTCGACCTTACCGACAAGGCTCGACACGTCCTGGTTGTTCTCATCGCCCGGTTCGGTCTTGGCGATGCAGATCTGCTTCAGCCGCGAGGGCTGCAGGCGCACAACAGTGAACTTGGTGATATCACCACCGAACTCCTCGAGCCGTTTGACGGCCCAAGGCGAGATTGTGCCGGTCAGCCGCCGTATTGGGATCCCGTAACTCTTCTCGAGTTCAGGCCCGAGCATCACCGGATCGAACAGGCCAAGCGGGCTTTCGAAGACAGGGCTGATCTCGTTACCCGCCTTCAAAACATACACCGGCTCCTTCTCCATTAACTGCTTCAGGCGTTCGGCGAGCGAGGACTTGCCGCCGCCTACCGGGCCCAACAGATAGATGATCTGCTTGCGCTCCTCCAGCCCCTGTGCGGCGTGCCTAAAGAAGCCGACGATTCGCTCGATCGTCTCCTCCATGCCGTAGAAGTCAGAGAACTCGGGGTAAACCTTGATAGTGCGGTTCATGAAGATACGGCCGAGGCGCGGCTCCTGGCTCGTATCGACCATTACCGGCTCGCCGATGGCGCGCAACATCCGTTCGGCTGCACCGGCATAGTAGGCCGGATCGTCGGAGCATTTGCCGAGGTAATCCTCGAGCGAGAGTTCGACCTCTCGTCGGTTCTCATACAACCGCGAATAGAGTCCGAAGATCCCATCGTCAAATTTCATCTCTCACCTCAACCGCTGCCCGCTCTCAACTCGCGCTACCCTAAGATACAACGGCGAGCTCCGGCAGACGTTTCATCAGTTCTCTGTAATCAGTTGTAAATCTTGGTGCATTCTTGTTACGCACGCAGACGCTAAAGCAACCTACGATTTCCCGAGTCATGCAAGCCTCCTGCCAAGCTCACGACGCATTCTCGGACAGTCACGCGCCAACATCTGATGTTCTCCGCCGCCGAGTTTGTAACAACACTTTGTGGCGAGAGTGCGGATATCTGCGACGCCGCGGCCTACCGTTATCGCTGCGGATCGCCCTTTGCTGAGCCATCTTCCCCTCACGAGAACCAACAACATATTGTGGCAACCGGCTCATTACCGCCCATCATATATTAAATTTTGGAAAATCCCAATGAAAATATAAGTTAACGCTGGCCATTGCGGTTTGGGGCAGTTTCCTGACTGTCCTATTAGCCGCGCTTCAAGGAGCATTTCCGCGGCGTTCCGCCGCAGCGGCCGGCGTAGTCCGGATGCAGAGACCGCCGTGACACTGGCCGTCCTTAGTGGCTGGCGCGTCACACATGCACCCGGCCGATCTCGACGCATGGAGGCCCTGCTGTCGCGATGCGGGACCAAATAGTTGAGTCATACGGACGACCTCTATACATAACCCAAATAGGGGCGATCAGTCTTAGCAAGAACTTGGGTGCAAATCGTTCCGCGCCTAGACCCGTTGGTAATGCGCGGGCGACATACCGGCAATCGAAACCCGGAAGCTTGCCCGGTCACTCGTGCTGGCGCTTAGTCGCGAGACCGGTTGCAGACTCCTTTTCGCATGACAATTGCGAGATTTCCTTACTATAAAAGGAATATAAGTTTTGTCAAAAAAATTATTATCCGAGGCAAGATTCCGGAATTGTTGGCGGCATCTCACGACTGGCGGGTGGCCTCACTATCCCCACGCGTGCCCAAGCCGTCCCGAGCCAGAGCAACGCGCGGCGGATCGGCTCAGTGGTGGCGATCAGTCCCCGAGCGCGCGTACGCGGCCAAGGCCGCTGTTCGGTGCTGTATGGGGCCAAGCTGAAGATACAATCGCGCATTGACTCCTAGCTTCTTTAGCGCCTGCTTTTGCACGCGAATTTCAGGTCTTCTCTCAGTTGGGTTGCAACGGAGACGACGCCGCGGGCAGACGTCCCGTACCTTTTGAACGGGGTCGCCCGACGCCGTTTCCGGCACATAAATCGCATCGCATCACCTATGCTGCGACCTGCTCGCGGGCATCACAATTATCATATAATGTCATAAAAAGAATTGCAAGTTTATAAGTGGACGCGCCCACGTGCGCGGCAGGCTCATTCGCCTTTCCTGTCGATGTCACCGCCGTGTTGCCAATTCGATTATGCTTCACCCGGCCGGCGAACCCGCCTTGGCTCCGTGAGAGGTCTCAAAATGAGACCCGGGCGTGCCCCGCACGAACAGGACAGAACAATCGCCACGACCCCGAGCGGAAGGGCCGGTCAGGATGACCTGTACGAACAATCGGTTATTCCTATAAATGGCCTTATCGTTGTCTAAGATATGCTGCATTCCTGAATTACTCTGTTAGACAAGCTGCGGCGCACCAGCAGGGCTGGCCTGCTCCGCCGCACACGGCTGCTCCACCGCGTCGTCGAGCTGCCGCAGCCGGTTCCCAATTGCGATCTCCGCGATATGCGCAGCTTGATGAGCACGGTGAGCCATCTCAAACCCAAAACCGCCCGGCAACGTCACGATCGACGGCGACGCCATGCGTTTCCGGCTCAAAGCTGGCTAGCCGAATCTCTACCCACGGCGCGCCGGATACACTGCGATAGGATGGCGGAGTTTGGCGGTGCGAGAGTATGCTCGCTCTTTCGGGTTAGCGGAGGAGCGCTTGATGAATAAAGTCTACCCCGATGCTCATGCTGCCCTCGCCGGTCTCTTGCGGGACGGCATGACAATTATGTCGGGAGGGTTCGGCCTTTGCGGTATACCGGAGATACTGGTCGCAGCGATCAGAGACTCCGGTGTGACCGGGCTGACCATGATCTCGAACAATGCCGGCATCGACGGTGCGGGGCTCGGATTGCTGCTCGAAAGCCGACAAATTCGAAAGATGGTCTCATCTTATGTAGGAGAGAACCAACTTTTCGCCGACCTTTATCTTAAGGGAGAACTGGAGATCGAGTTCAATCCGCAGGGGACGCTGGCGGAGCGGATCCGTGCCGGCGGAGCCGGAATACCGGCGTTCTTTACCAAGACGGGTGTGGGGACATCGGTCGCGGAAGGCAAGGAAATCCGCGAGTTCGACACGGAGAGCTATGTGATGGAGCGCGGCCTCGTCGCCGATCTCGCGGTCATCCACGCCTGGAAGGCTGATCGCGAAGGCAATCTCGTCTACCGCAAGACCGCGCGCAACTTCAATCCGGTGATGGCAACCGCCGGGCGCGTGACAGTCGCGGAGGTCGAACATCTCGTCGAACCAGGGGCTATCGATCCCGATCACATCCACACGCCAGGTATCTTTGTCGACCGGATCATACATGCGACACCCCTTGAAAAGCGCATTGAGCAGCGCACGGTGCGCAAGCGTGGCAATTGAGGCGGTCAAGTAAACAGGAGCGAGCAACATGTCCTGGTCACGCGATGAGATGGCCCGCCGTGCCGCGGCAGAACTGAGGGACGGCTTCTATGTCAATCTCGGCATCGGCATCCCCACCCTTGTGTCGAACTTTATCCCTTCAGGCATTACCGTTCAGCTGCAGAGTGAGAATGGCATGCTCGGTATGGGCCCCTTCCCATTCGAAGGGGAAGAGGATCCGGACCTAATCAATGCCGGCAAGCAGACGATCACGGAGTTGCCGACGACGAGCTATTTCGACAGCGCGCAATCCTTTGGGATGATCCGTGGAGGACATATTGACGTTTCGATTCTCGGAGCCATGCAAGTGGCCGAGAACGGTGATCTCGCAAACTGGATGATCCCAGGTCGGATGGTCAAGGGCATGGGCGGGGCCATGGATCTCGTCGCCGGCGTGAAGCGGGTCATCGTGCTGATGGAGCATAGCGCACGCAATGAACCAAAACTGCTACGACGCTGCACTTTACCTCTGACTGGCAAGGGCGTGGTCGACACGGTGATCACCGATCTAGGCGTCTTCACGATCGATCGGGGAGGAATGACACTGACGGAGCGGGCGCCCAATGTGGCACTCGAGGAGATACGACAGAAGACCGAGGCATCTTTCGCCGTGCGCTCTGGTCTCGCCTGAGAGAATAAAAGAGCCGGCAAAGCCGGCTCTTTCGGCAAGGTCAGGTCAAGGTTCTTACCTGCCGTGTAACTGTGTGTATCAAAACGTATCAGCTTCGCGAGGATAGAGCAAGCGAATTTTGCCCTCTCGTTCAGACTGGCCAGGATAACGGCGGTTTGCCTGCAAATTAATCGATTGCGTCTGCGGGGTGGATCAAGGAGTGTGGACCGACAAACAGCCGGTCAGAGAGCTGCGCGCGTGGCTGACTGTCGGGCGAGTAAACCGACCGCGCCCATGAGCGCCCCGCGGGTCGACGATCGGCGCGTCTTCTGTTACGGTAGCCGCGTCGCGATGCCCTATCGTCGGTCAAGTTCGAGGGCCCAGCCGTGCCTTCACAGCCGCGCGATCTCCGCCTCGACTTTTTTCGCGGCCTCGCTCTGATCTTCATTTTTATCGATCATATTCCAGAGAACGTTCTCAGCTATTTCACACTGCAGGCGTTCCAGTTCTATGATGCGGCGGAAGTCTTCATCTTTATCTCAGGGTATACTGCCGCCCTTGTCTACGGTCGGACACTCGCGTCACAGGGCGCACTTTACGCCACTGCGCAGATTCTGCGCCGAGCATGGCAACTCTACGTCGCCCATATCTTCCTGTTTATGATCTTCATTGCTGAAGTTTCTTATACGGTAACGACTTTCAACAATCCGATGTACAACGACGAAATGCGGGTTGCCGACTTTCTCGAAGAGCCGCACGTCGCCATTGTCAAGGCGCTCCTGCTCGAGTTTCAGCCAACCTTCCTCGATATCCTACCCCTTTACATCCTGCTTTTGGTCATATTCCCGGCGATCCTGCTCGGATTGCGGCTACAGCTGCTGTTGGTCCTGATCCCATCGTTCCTCGTCTACGCCATAGTGCAGGCCACTGATGTGTCTGTTCCGGCCTATCCGGAGGGCCATGTGTGGTATTTCAACCCCCTCGCTTGGCAATTCCTGTTTGCCGCGGGAGCCGCACTCGGTCTCGGCGAGGCCTGGGTCGGCCGACGGCTGCGCTCCACGAGCGCTCCGTTGCTAATTGCAATCGCGATTGCCGCAGCCGGGCTTATCATAAAGCTCAGCTGGACGATCCACGGGATCTGGGATCCGTTTCCCGGCCTATTCTTGAAGGAACTGTGGCCGATCAACAAGAACAATTTGTCACCGATCCGGCTCGTGCCGTTCTTTGCGGCGGTGTTTATCATCACAACTTTAATATCGTCCGACACTAAATTCTTGAGTTCTTCACTGACAAAGCCGTTGATCAGATGTGGTCAGCAATCGTTGGAAGTTTTTTGCTTTGGGATTTTGTTATCGGCGCTCGGTCATTTTCTCTTGTCGGAGTATAACTCAACGATCGTAACCCAGCTCGCTGTCAACGTCGCCGGCGTTCTTGCGTTGTGTTTAACGGCGAAAATGATTGACTGGTATAAAAGCATGGGTAGAACACTGTCGACTGGAGGGGCGCGCAATAGTGGAAATAGGATGACCTCATCATGAGGTGTCATCTAGCCGGCGGCTTTATCCAGCGGGCGCTTCATCTGGCAGGCGGTCTGGGGGTCGCGGTAATTGCGTATTTGCCGTCCGCCTTCGGCGGCGACGCCCGGTGCGATGTTCCGGCCGAGTTAATACGGGTCGAAGTCGCTTTGCCCCATCTGAGCGAAAGGCTACGAGCGGGAAACCCGGTCAAGATCGTTGCAATCGGCGGAGCCTCGACGACTGGCGGGGCTGCGGGATCACCCGACCTTGCCTATCCACATCGGTTACAGGAAATACTTGACCGCTGGTACGCGGCTGTCCCGATCACTGTGGTGAATAAGGGGGTCCCGCGGCAAACCGCGGAGCAGATGCTTGAGCGGTTTCCAAGCGATGTCATTGCTGAGGACCCGATCCTAGTGATCTGGGAGACCGGCACCACCGATGCCGTCCGCGGGGTCGAAATCGATGATTTCGCGACGGCGCTGCAAGGTGGGATCGACCAACTCAAGACACGCGGCATCGACATCATTCTCATCGATATGCAATTTTCTCGCAGCACCGTGACCGTCATTGACTTCGAGCGCTATTTGAGCACCCTTCATCGGGTCGGCGAGGTTAACCAGTTGTATGTCTTTCCGCGATTCGAGATGATGCGGTATTGGAGCGAGCAGAACGTGTTTAATTTCGACGGGGTAGCCAAGGGCGAGCGGGCGAGCCTAGCAGCAAGCGTCTACGAATGTATCGGCCGCAAGCTGGCAGAAGCGATCCAGTTGGCGCTCCAATGACGCATCATCTCTCGATAGGACGGCTCACTGCGGCCTTTGCCGGGGTCCTGACGTCGCTCTGTCCGGCGCTGGCCGAGCAACCAGGGACCGTCGGCGTCCCGAGCTGTGCGGTGTCGCCGGCGCTATCCGAGATCGGGGTGGCGCTCGATCGCAGTGCCCGTCGAATCGACCAAGGAAGCCCGTTGACCATCGTCGCGATGGGCTCTTCCTCGACGCTAGGCGTCGGCGCGAGCGCCCCCTCCATGACTTATCCCAGCCGCCTCGATCGGGAGCTGAGGGATCGTTTTCCGGCTGTCGAGATCCGAGTTCTTAACCGCGGCATCGGAGGCCAGGATGTCGGCGAAGAGCTGAACCGTCTTGATCGTGACGTCGTCGCGGAGCATCCCGACCTGGTTATCTGGCAGGTCGGCACGAATGCGGTCCTGAGGCGCGACGATTTAACCGTCGACGAGCAATTGATTCGACAAGGCGTCTCGCTGATGAAGGAGGTCGGGATCGACGTCGTCCTGATGGATCTGCAATATGCGCGACGGGTTCTCACGCGACCATCTTGGGGCGAGATGGAGCGGGTGATCGGAGAGATCGCCCGTAGCGACCATGTAGGCCTATTTCGTCGATTCGAGATCATGAAGGAATGGGATCATACGCAACAGCTGGCGCCGGCGCCGATGATTGGCCCTGATGGGCTGCACATGACGGATGCGAGCTACGGCTGTCTCGCCAGCGAGCTGGCCGAGGCGCTGGCCTGGAATTGGTGGTCGCACGGGAAGATCGCGAAGTCTTTGCACCAAAGCCCCGACGCTGTGTCGAGGCTTTCCCAACCGGTAACCAGACCGCTTTCTACCGCTCTGCGAACGCAGTAATCCTGGGGGTAATCCGAGCGGAATCGGAGGAACGGCAGCTATCTTAAGGTGTGGGTAGTTAAGGCTTCGAGGTCGCTCTCCCGGCCAAAAAAGTCCTTGCAATCGGTAACGCCTCGGTCAGAAATTGACGAGAGGCTGGGGTGCCGCCTAGCCGCGCGGCGGAGGTCGCGCGGTACGAGCGGCTGAGATCAAACCCACTGAACCTGGCCGGGCGAGCCCGGCGGAGGGAGTCCGTCATTATCCGGTCCGTTGCTGTTTCGTCGTCTCTCCCGAAAACCGTCGTCATCGGCGCCGGCGTCATGGGGCTCAGCATTGCGTGGCGTCTCGCGCAGTCCGGCTGTCCGGTCACCGTCTATGATCGCGGTGAGGCCGGGCGGGGCGCGAGTTGGGCGGCTGCCGGGATGCTGGCCGCTGCGGTCGAGACCGAACCCGGCGAGGAGAGGCTGCTCGCGCTGACGCTCGAAAGTCAGAGGCTGTGGCCTGATTTTGCGCGCGAGCTCGAAGGCGTGTCCGGGATCTCGATCGGCTACCGCGACGACGGCACGATGGTCGTCGCTTTGACGCGCGACGATACCGAGCAGCTCCGCTTCACCTACGAATTTCAAAAGAGCCTAGGCCTCGAACTCGATTGGTTGTCGGGCTCGGAGGCACGGCGCCGCGAGCCGCACTTACGCCCCGGGGTCCCAGGCGCGGTGCTAAGTTTGCGAGATCATCAGGTTGAAAATCGCCTTCTCATCCATGCTCTGGCCGAAGCGGCGAGCCGGGCCGGTGCTGTGCTGTACGAGCACTGCGCCGTACGCGAAGTAGAGCTCGCTCGTGAGCGCGCTTGCGGTGTGGTTACCGATCGCGGCTACGATCGGGCGGACGTCATTGTTCTGGCGGCTGGCGCCTGGTCGCGGGAGATCAGTGGCATTCCCCGCTCTCACTTGCCTCCGGTTCGCCCGATCAAGGGGCAGATGCTGGCGCTACGCATGGATCCGGAGACGCCGTTATTGCGTCACGTGATGTGGCTGCCGCGCGGCGGATATCTCGTGCCGCGCCGGGACGGACGACTCGTGGTCGGTGGCACCGTCGAAGAGCGCGGCTTTGACGACTCGGTGACGGCGGGCGGCTTGCTCGCGCTGATCGAGGGAGCTTGGCGTGCGGTGCCGGCGATCGAGGAGCTGCCGGTCGCCGAGACCTGGGTGGGCTTCCGTCCAGGTTCGCGCGACGACGCGCCGATACTCGGTCCGAGCAGGATTGACCGGCTCGTGATGGCGACCGGACACCACCGCAACGGGATCTTGCTGACGCCGATAACGGCCCGGTCGATCAGTGCCTATGTTTTGACCGGCCGATTGCCAGAGAGCGTGCACCCGTTTACACCGGAACGTTTCCTGAATGCTCGGCTTCACCGGGCCGAGAGGTTGGGCCCGGTGACGGCTTTGGAGACACGATGATTCGGATGCGGATCAACGGCGTCGAGGAAGAAGTCGGGGTGACGACCATCGCCGAACTGCTCGTCGTCCGCGGCGTCGACCCGGCGTCGCGCTTTCTCGCCATCGCCGTCAACGGTGGAGTCGTCCGTCGCGCGGAATGGCCCTCTAGAGAGCTTTCGCCTGGCGACACGGTCGAGATCGTCCGTCCGCTCCAGGGCGGCTGATGCAACCGTTCCAGGATATCGTCCCATGACTGATCCGATTGTTATAGCCCGCACAACGTTGAAGTCGCGGCTCTTCGTCGGCACCGCCGGCTACCCAAACCAGCAGGTCTTGCTCGACTGTCTCGAAGCAAGCGGCGCTGAGGTCGTCACGGTCTCGATCAGGCGGATCAGCTTGGAAGGCTATGCCGAGAGCCTCGTGGACCTGCTCGACGGGCGCTATCGACTGTTGCCCAACACCGCGGGCTGCGCCACCGTGCGTGACGCGGTCCTCACCGCCGAGCTCGCCCGCGAGGCGCTCGATACGGAATGGCTGAAGCTCGAGCTGATCGGGGACCGTGAAACGCTTTACCCCGATGTCGAGCAGCTCGTCCGCGCGGCCGAGGAATTGGTGCGCAAGGGGTTTACGGTGCTCCCCTATTGCAACGAGGATCCGGTCACCTGTCAAAAGCTGGCCGATGTCGGATGCGCCGCGGTGATGCCGCTGGGTTCGCTGATCGGCTCCGGAATGGGTATCGCTAACCCGGCCGCGATCGAGCTGATTTGCTCGCGCAGCCCGGTTCCGGTGGTGCTCGACGCTGGCATCGGGACGGCCTCTGATGCAGCGCTGGCGATGGAGCTTGGCTGCGATGCGGTGTTGGTCAACACCGCGATCGCCAAATCGCACGATCCGCTGCGGATGGCGGCGGCAATGCGTGCCGGGGTCGAAGGCGGGCGTCTCGCGCGGCTCTCCGGACGCATTCCGAAACGAAGTTTCGCCGAGCCGTCGAGCCCGCAGCTCGGTCTCGTCGGTACCTGAGGGGCCGCTCGATTCGGTTCCTCACGCGGCTCGGCGTCGTCGCGGTCGCCCGACATGGTTTTTGCTGTCCCGCTCTATGACGACAATCCGACCGCCCGCGACCCGATCGTCACCTATCTGCTGATCGGTCTGTGCGTCGGTGCGTTCCTTTGGCAACTCGAGCAGAACGAGGGCGCGGTCCTCTACACATATGGAATGGTCCCGGCCCGTCTGTTCGGTCTGTGGCATCCGCGGGCCGCCTATCAGGTCATCCCGGCATGGATGACATTGCTGACCAGCATGTTCCTACACGGCGGCTGGTTTCATCTGATCGGCAACATGTTGTTCCTGTGGATCTTCGGCAACAACATCGAGGATGTGCTCGGGCGCTGGCGCTTTCTCTTTTTTTATCTCTGCTGCGGCGTTGTGGCCGCGCTGGCCCAGGCCTTTTCCAGCTACGGAGCGCACGTGCCGATGGTCGGGGCGAGCGGTGCCATCGCAGGGGTTCTCGGTGCTTATCTGTTGCTCTACCCCAGCGCCAACGTTCACGTTTTTATTTGGATCGTGATTTTCTTTCGTATCGTCAACATACCGGCCTGGATATTGCTCGGCCTGTGGTTTGCACTTCAGCTCCTGAGCGGACTGACGCGATCACCCGGAGCCCCGGGGGTGGCGTTCTGGGCGCATGTCGGGGGTTTCGTCAGCGGCGTAATCCTCATCACGTTGTTGCGCCCGCGCGGCATGGTGCTGTTGCAGCCGCCTCGCAGTCGGGCCTTCGCTACGCTACCCCCGAACGCGTTTGCGGGCCGGCGAACGTTTCACGGCGGTTCGGTTCCACCGGCTGGCCGCACGTATCGGCGTAGGCCGGGGCTCTGGGACTAAGCGAGGCGGCTCCTAATGAGCCCGGACTTGGCTCAGCTCCGCTGGCCGCGCGATCTTCCGCAACAGAAAGAGCCATTTTCCCACCCGTTTCCGGTTCTTTGCGAAATCGTATTCGCCATACCGAGAGCGGCTGTACAAGGCAATGCTTGAGCGGCTAAGGCAGAGAGGAATCAACTCTACGGTCACGATGTCGGGGAAACGAAATAGCAGCGAATGCTGGATGTAAACGTAACGCCCGGGTCCGAGATCGGCAACAATGCGCACGACGCGGGCTTCGCCTGATATCATTTCTATCCAATAGTCGCGCAACCGGTCCACGGCAGGTCGAAAACCGGGCTCGTGATGGCTTCGGTCGTCGAGCAATAACCTGACGGACAGGCAAGAAAACTGGCTTTCGGTAGCGGCGCGCGCAGTTCAGGGATGTTCACGGCCTCCTGCGGCGCGAGCCGATCCTCGGCGCCGCTGCCCATGTAGATCCGCAATGCGAGTCCTCGCAGCAAGATGGCCAGCCCAATCGCAAGGATCGCCATCTTGGACCGACGCGCACCCCTTTCCCTCTCGCCGAGTGGAGCCTGGCTGGAGGCTCGAACCCACTATGCCATAAGATCATTTGTATCAAAGGGACGGGACATGGGCGAAATATCGCGACAGCAGGAGCCTGATCCTGCAAGCAGGGCGCAAGAGGGGGTCGACGCCCCCGTCTACACACCGGAGGGCTTAGCCGAAGGAATCCCCATACTCGCGGTCGAACCGGTATTCGCAGAAATATTGGAGCGGGCCGGGCCGCCGCGATTTCGCCGCCGCCGCAACGGGTTCGGCACGCTGCTGCACATCATCCTCGAACAGCAAGTGTCGATTGACGCCGCCGCTGCGATGCACGCGAAGCTTCTCGATCGCTGCCATCCGCTGGTGCCCCAAACTTTTCTCGCGCTCGACGACAACACCCTCCGTTCCTGCGGTTTCAGCCGCCAAAAGATGGGCTATGCCCGCGACCTCGCCGCGATGGTCGACGGCGGCAAATTCGACTTCGTTCGGCTCGGTGCTGCCGAGGACGAGGCTGCCCTTGCCGAACTGCTGTCCGTCCGAGGAATCGGGCGGTGGAGCGCCGAAATTTATCTGCTCTTCGCGCTAGGAAGACCGGACATTTGGCCTGCCGGTGATCTTGGTCTGCAGGTCGCGATCGGCGAGCAACTGGGTCTCGACTCGCGGGCGAGCGAACTCGAGTTGCGGCGGCTCGGCGAAGCGTGGCGGCCGTGGCGCTCGGTCGCCACTTGTCTTTTCTGGCAGTCCTACCTCCATGCCCGCGGACGAACCGCGCCCCGCCTGCCTCCCGACCTCTATGCCTGAGGTCTACGCCCTGGCATCATGCATCCCAGCAGCGATTTGCCAGAGAGTGCGATGGCGACAAGTTTTCCCGATGGTTTTCTGTGGGGCGCCTCGACGGCGGCCTACCAGATCGAGGGTGCCGTCGCCGAGGACGGGCGCGGCGTGTCGATCTGGGATACTTTCAGCCATCTCCCTGGCAAAATTTGTGGCGACGACAACGGCGACGTCGCTTGCGACCACTACCACCGTTGGCCGCAGGATGTGGCGCTGATGCGCGAGCTCGGTATCGGCGCCTATCGTTTGTCGACCGCCTGGCCGCGCATCCTGCCCGAGGGAAGGGGTCGGCCGAACGAAAAGGGATTGGAGTTCTACGACCGTCTTGTCGACGCAATCATGGCCGCCGACATCGAACCCTGGATCTGTCTCTATCACTGGGATCTGCCGCAGGCGCTCGAGGACCGCGGCGGCTGGCAGAACCGAGATGTTGCTTCCTGGTTCGCCGACTACGCGCATTTGACGGTGCGCCGGCTCGGCGACCGGGTCAAGCACTGGGCGACCTTCAACGAGCCGAACGCCGCAAGCTTCAAGGGTTATTGCGAAGGCGATCACGCCCCGGGCATTCGCGGACGCGTGACCGCGCTGAGGGCGATACACGTCATGAACCTAGCACACGGGCTGGGGGTCGAGGCGATGCGCTCGGAACGTGCCGATCTGCTGATCGGGAACATCTACAACTTCCACCCCAGAGAGCCGGCCAGCGAGCACGAAGAAGACGAGGCCGCCGCCCTGTTGCTCGACGCGCTATGGAACCGCGCGTTTCCCGATCCGCAGATCCACGGACACTATCCCGAGCCGCTCGTCGCAGAGCTAGAGCAGATCATTGAGCCCGGCGACCTCGATATCATTAGACAAAAGCCGGATTATTTCGCGATCAACCATTACACGCGAACACGGGTCCGTCACGATCCCGACCATCCCTTTCAGGTTGGCGTCCTCCCGGTCTCATCGGGGACCCCAGTTACCGAGATGGGCTGGGAGATTGCTCCCGGCGCCTTCCGCTCGGTGCTGATCGAGGTCAAGGAGCGCTACAGCGGGGATCTGCCGATTTACATCCTCGAGAACGGCGCGGCCTTCCACGATCAGGTCGAAGCAGACGATCGAATCCGCGACGTGCGGCGCATCGCGTATTTGCGCGATTATCTCGGGGCGGTGCTCGACGCGGTCGAGGCCGGAGTCTCGGTGCGCGGCTATTTCGTGTGGTCACTGCTCGACAATTTCGAATGGGTGCTCGGCTACAGCCGGCGGTTCGGCCTCGTCCATGTCGACTACGCCACGCTCGAGCGGCGGCCCAAGGACTCGTTCCACTTCTATGCCGAGATAGCGCAGGGCGCCGCGCTCGAGCGAGAATAACAGCGATGGCCCGCGGCTGGATCTCATTCCAACGACAGCAATGCCCAGTCTTTAAGCGCGTGGCGTCCCCGACAGGACTCGAACCTGTGACCCACAGTTTAGGAAACTGTTGCTCTGTCCTACTGAGCTACGGGGACGGCGTGAGACAGGATACTCTTCCGGTGTGCTCTTCGCTAGCACGCGTTAAGTTTATTTTGGTTTGATCGCGACGAGCTGAGAAAGGCAGGAGATCAGACCACGTTCGCAACCGTCTCGGCCTGAATGTCTTTTGGGATGGCACTGCCATGGACTTGCCGCAGAAACGCCTCGAACACCAAGAGTGACCATAATGCCGCACTGTGGTCGCGCTCACCCGTTAGATGCTGATCGAGCAGGGTCCCAGCCGTCGTCATGTCGAACAGGCCTGAGTCCTTCAGCACTGGCGCGCAAAGCATTTCGCGCAAACGACGGCGCAGTGGACCACGAAACCAAGCGGCGAGCGGTACGGCGAAGCCCTGCTTGGGACGGTATAAGATCGTTTTGCCGACATGCGGTTCGAGCGCGGCCTTGAAGATAAACTTGCCCTCACGACCATGCAGCTTCAGATGTGAGGGAAGCCGTGCTGCCCATTCGACGAGAGTATGGTCGAGCAGCGGAACACGCACTTCGAGCGAGTTGGCCATGCTTGCACGATCCACTTTGGTGAGGATGTCGCCCGGCAGATAAGTCTTAAAATCGGCGTACTGCACCCGCGACAACGCATCCTCGCTGTTGCACTGCGTCATGTGCGATGTTAGTACCTCGGCGGCATTGTAACCTTGCAGCTCACGTCGAAGGTTCGGGGCGAACAACCGGCGGCGAAGCTCGTCACTGCAAGTCGAGACGGACGAGAAATACGCGTCGATTGAATCGCGTCCCAACTCCTGCAGCGTAGCCTTAGCGCGCAGCGGACGTGGCGCCCAATCGAGCTTGGGATAAACAGCCCCGAGCAGCCCAAATAAAGGGCGGCGCAACGCTCCCGGTAGGCAGCTACGCACGCGCTCCTCAAAACAATGCCAGCGATAGCGTCGGTAGCCAGCGAAAACCTCGTCACCGCCATCGCCAGACAAGGCGACGGTCACGTTCTCGCGCGCCGCGGCGCAGACACGGAAGGTCGGCATCGCCGAGCTGTCGCCGAACGGCTCGTCGTAAATCGTCGCCAGTCGGTCGACGAGATCAACAGAATTTGGATCGACGGCTCTGACATGGTGATCGGTGCCATAGCGCTTGGCAATCTCGAGCGAAAAGGCGGATTCATCCCACCCTCGAGTGCCAAACGAGATGGAGAAAGTGCTGACCGGCTCGGGCTTCAGTCCGGCCATCATTGCGACCACGCCGCTCGAATCGACGCCGCCGGAGAGGAACGCGCCGAGCGGAACGTCAGCGATCATCCGCATGCGAACCGACTCGCGCAGGCGGGTGATTAACTCTTCTTCGACCTCGGCGCGACACATAGACATGCTGTCGAGAAACCGCAGGTCCCAGTAGCCACGAGGTTCGGGCGGCGGTTCGCCGCGCCGGACCAGAAGATAATGCGCCGGAGCAAGTTTGCGGACACCGCGGTAGATCGAACGCGGGTCGGGCACATAGCCAAAAGAGAAGAACTCCTCGATCGCCTGAGGATCGAGCTCTCGATTGACCCACTTGCTCAGCAGCAGCGATTTCAGTTCGGAAGCAAACAGCAACTGGCCGTCAGGGACAAAGCTGTAATAGAGCGGCTTCTCGCCGAGCCGGTCGCGCGCCAAAAACAGTGTTTCTTGCGCCGCATCCCACAGCGCGAAGGCGAACATTCCATTGAAGCGGTCGAGACATTCCGTGCCCCATTCTTCCCAGGCGTGGACAATCACCTCCGTATCACATCGCGTTCGGAATATATGGCCCAACGCCGCGAGTTCAGCCATCAGGGGCTGAAAATTGTAGATCTCGCCGTTGTAAACAACGCAGATCGTCCCGCTCTCATTGAAGAGCGGCTGATCACCGGTCGCAAGGTCGACGATGGCTAGCCGACGGTGACCGAGCCCGACCCCCGGCTCGATATAATAGCCATCGCCGTCTGGTCCGCGATGACCGAGAATATTGGTCATGCGGTGAAGCAGGGTTCGGTCGATCTCGGCCTGTCCGCGATAGTCGAAGATACCCGCTATACCGCACATCTTTTATGACCCCGGGGTGAGGAATTCTGCAAGTGCATCGCGCCTCAGTGTGGTCTTCCAAGGGCGAAGATTTCCGAATATGCGGCGAACATCCGCTCCTGCGAGAACGCGGCGACAACTCGTTCGCGGTTCTTGAGGCCGAGCGCGCGGCGCTTTTCGGGATCTCGAAGCAGCTTTGCGATCGCCGCGGCAAAGGCTGGGATATCGTCGCGTGGAACGATGAAGTCGCGATTATCCTCGCTCACGATACTCTTCACATCGCCGACATTGACTGCCGCGATGGCCCTGCTCGCTGCCATGGCCTCGAGCAGAGCGTTTGGCATTTGCTCTGTATCGGATGACAAAGCGAATATGTCAAACGTGCCAAGGACCGCCTCGGGTACTATCTGGCCCGTAAAAACGACACGGTCGGCAATCCTCAGTTCACCCGCTAGCCGCTCAAGTTCGCGCCGCTCGATGCCATCGCCCGCAACCACGAGCCGCGCAGTGAACGAAGTATCGAGGGTTGCGAATACGCGTAGGAGGCGCCCGACATTCTTCTCGGGGCGCAATGGCGCGACCGTCCCGATTACAAGTTCGTCGGGTCGGCGAGCAAACCCAAGCGTGACATCACGGGCGGGGGCGGAAAAGCGCGCGACATCGACGCCATTCGGCACATACCTCACGCGTTCCATGGGCAAACGCCATACGCGGCAGGCCAAATCCTCGAGCAAGCGCGAGGGAACCACTACCAGGGCACATCGGGCGAGCGCCCAGCGGCGGAACAGCACCCGACGGGGGATCTGCGAATCCGCCTCACGCCGGCTGAAGCCGGCCTCGAAGTGGATGTGGCGGGAACCCGGCCGCAATCGATTGGCCATCGCCCATTCGATCGCCCCCCAATTATAGGTGATCAGAAGATCGGGGCGCAGCCTCCGCAATACGAGAGCGCTGTCGAGCATCGCATGAACCGTCCCCCATTTTTGGGCCCGCACCGGTGACAGCACCACGTCGAGATCACCAGCGAGGCCGCCCGCGGCTTCGAAATTGTTGTCGAGCGCGATCACGGTGTGACGGAAGCGCTTGCCAAAATGATTGATTGTGCGAACCATGCGAAGAGGTACACCGCCGACCCCGAAGCTAGGGAAGACATGGAGAACGTGCTGACACAACGGGGAGGGAGCTGCGTTGCGCGCTGTGGCAAAGGCTGCCATCGTCGTAGCTGCTAGGGAGCGACCAGTCCTTCGTAAGCCGCATAGCGGCAGGAACGAGGTACAGTTTACTGTAAGACAGTTGAAAAGAAACGTGACTCTTTACGTATCTCGTGACACGTTCGTCAAAAGGTTTACGTCGCGACGAGTGCTTCTCGCCTTCATATCATCTAATCGCAGCGCGTGGGCTGGTCGGCAAATCGGCAAGCCGTTGAACATTCGGGTGAGGCATGCTCGACCCTAGCACATGGCGGACAATCCACTGGCCGGCCGAGCAGTCGCCGATAGTCGTTGTCGTTGTCGATACCGAAGCCGAATTCGACTGGGCGCGACAACGGCCGCGTCGGGCGATGGGCGTGACGTCGGTTAAATCTCAAATGAGGGTGCAACGGATCTTCGAGCGATACCAGGTTCGACCTACTTATGTCCTAGACTATCCAGTGAGCAGCACACCGGAGGCTTATGAGATTATTCGGGAATTACATCGCTCGGGCACATGTGAAATCGGTGCGCACTTACAACCCTGGGACAATCCGCCCTTTTTTGAACGGAAGACAGACGAGAACTCCTATCCCGGCAACTTGCCGTTTGAGCTCGAGCGCGAAAAACTAGTGCGGCTGAGCCGAATTATCCAAGAGAACGTCGGGGTACAGCCGCGCATTTACAAGGCTGGCCGCTATGGAGTAGGTCGCGCGACAGCGCAGATCCTTGTCGAACTCGGCTACGAGATCGATCTTAGCGTGGTTCCCGGAACTGATCTTACGCGCCAGTTCGGGCCAGACTTCTCGCATTGCGGCGCCCATCCCTATTGGTTTGGCGAAGCCCCGGCGCTGCTCGAAATACCTCTTTCCATCGGTTACACGGGGCTGCTCGCGCGTACCGGAAGCCTGGCGTATGCGTTGACGATGAACGAGCGCCTGAAGGCGTTGCATGTGCCCGGAATCCTCGCCAGGCTCCGGCTCGTCGAGCGCATTACGCTAACACCGGAAGGAATCTCCTTCGACGAACAACGACGACTAACCCGCGCACTCCTTCACGAGGGGCAGCGCGTCTTCAGCTTCAGTTATCACAGCTCGTCACTCGCGCCGGGCAACACACCCTACGTACAGAACGAGGCGGATTTGGGCGGCTTTTTGCGCCGGATCGAGCAGTATTTGGAGTTCTTCGCGGCAGAGGTCGGTGGCCGAGCCGCGACGCCGTTTGAAGTCAAGGCGCTTGCCGAACAATGGAGTTCGTCGCAAGACACCCTTCCTCAGAAGGCCCTGAAAGATAGTTGTCCGTCAGGAGACGGCTAGCGGCCTCGCTCTCTGCGGCCTGGCCCGGAGTTTGTGCCAGTCGGTCAAATGGGTTGGCACCTCTGGTACGTGCGGCCCACGAAATCGGGAACTTCAGACACCGGGTTCCGCCTCAACTGGGCGAAGCGAGTCGACATACCGAGGCAACGATTGGCTTGCCGCCAAAAAACGGGCGAGCTGTCCCTCAGCGGGATTGCCAGGATCGTCCATACTCGCAGAAATCGCTACCAACGCTGCCACAGGCGCCCGCCGCAGCAGCACAGCGCGGGCCTGTAACAGCTTGGCCTCGAGAAGCCGGGCCGAAACTCGTCCATCGACGATATAGAAGGACCAGACGAGCCGGCGACGCGGTCCGCTGACGATCTCGGCACTCGTCGCCGTAATCTTCTCGCCGCCCAAAGAGACAGCGGTTTCGCCGCGTTCGGCGATGCGCCACTCACCGTCGTCCGCCAGCCGATTTTCGGTCGTTGTTAGCATGTTCCCTATCGCGTGCAACCGATAGAGCGCGACATACCGGACGACGATGTCGGCTCCCGGTTGCTCAAATCCTTCGAGAAATTCACGATCGGCCCCGTGCACCAAGGGGCGCCAGTTCGGGAGTGTACCGGATAGGGAATGCCATGATGGACCAACGTGCGGGCTGTCGCCTCGGGGCAGCTGGGCAGCCGGGAACAGGCTGTCCAACCGATACGCGTAGGCCGGACCGGTTACCGCGAGGAGGACAGCGGCCGAGACGGCAACGGCGAGCCGCCAGAGAGAGAGTTTCCGCATCGTTGTCGACCTTGTCGGGGGGCGCAGGCCAGGTTTCTCCGCGAAGGCCATTCCGAGCGCGATCAGGATCATGATTACAAGTGTAAAAAATAGCCAACCATAAAGGACGTGGTCGGCTTCGACTGCCGCCGCACTGCCTTCAAGGTGAGCCAAGACGATAATGCCAAGAGCACGCAATCCATTGGCGACTATAGGGACCGAGACAGACATGATGATAAACAGTATACGTCTGAGAAAGCTCCGGTACATCACCACGGCGAAGAAACACCCGAAAACACCAGAAGCAATCAGAAAGCGCAAACCGGCACAGGCCTCGGCGATTTCGAATGGGCCCTCTGGTATTTCGATCATGTAGCCGTCGGAGAAGACTGGGATGTTGAAGAATCGCAACCCGGCGACGGCGATATCGGCAGTAATCGTTTGGAGGGAAGGGACGAGGAATGCTCCGCTCGGCACGAGAAAAAACAGAAACAGAAACGGCGCCAACAGCTGCCAAAACACGCGAGGTCCGAGCGCTACGAGAAGAACCACCTGGAACATCGCCACCATAACGAGCTGTCGGCCTTCCTGAATGTCGAGAACTGCCGCGAGGAACCAGACCGCCGATAGAGCCGGCATCGTCAGCAGCGGCCACAGAGCCGGGTGCGGCGAGACCGATGAGATAACCGCTCGTCTCTCCCAAAGCAGGAATCCGGCGAGGGGCAGGACCAGAAAACAGTGATTGTAGGCGGTCGAGTCGATCCACACTCGCACCGCTCCGATTATTTCTTGCCGGAAAGCGATGCCGAAAACGACGCTCGCTACGCCTATCAAGATCAATGCCGGCCGCCATCCGGGCGCAAGCAACGAACTGACGATTGGCTGCCCGTTTGGGGTAGAGGGGAGGATTGTCACAGATTTCATCCGGTTATGAAACGGCCCCAGCGTCGTAATGATTGAGTAAGGTGGTAGGACAGAGGAAGCTGGCAGAAGGGACGTGTCCGTGGCTCGGCCCCCTCTCGGTCAGGCGGACAAGAAAGCTTCCGTGAATAGCGCCGCAGTGCTGTTCGTGTCAGCCGATCCCCCTGACGATAGAGGGGCCAAGCCGGGTTGCAACAGCCAGCGGTAATCGCTTCCAGACCGCGATAAACATCCTGAGCTTAGGATTTAGGGGATTCAAATTAGGCATCGGAGTTCCCGGCGACAAGCGAAATTGATAGATGAGCGGCTTAGGTTGAAAGCCCCAATTGCGCTTGAACGCGAATGACCCAGTGCCAATCTTGCTGCGCCCAAAATCAAAATTACGGTAGCCCCGCTCACACGCTCTTCGCATCACCTCCCAATACATGAAATCATTAGCAGAAAGGCCCCGTGCTGCGCGTACTCCGCCTCCATAGAAAGGTAGAACTTCGTCCCGGAAGTAGAAATTGAGCACTGAGGCCACAGCGTGTCCATCGCAGGCGACGGTAACAATATCGGAGCACGTCGAAAATTCTTCACGGAGGATGCGAAAATAAGATTCCGAGAAGACAGGTGTCCCGAGGTTGTGGACGCTCTCAGCGTAAACGCGATACAGCCGCTCTACGCCGTCGTCGATCTCCGATCTTAATTTGTTTCGCATTCCCTTGCGAATCATGGCGCGCTGTTTGCGCGGGATCGATTTCAGATTGTGTTCGACAGAGGGGTCGAGTGACCTACGGAATGAAGCGTAAAGGTCTTTCTTACTCGACCAATCGGCGCGGCTGGCGGAAAAATCGCGCATCTCGAGCACGGGAACTGCGAGCGCGTCCATCAATTGGACGGCTTCAACCTCGAGCTTACACAGCGATTGGGTGTCTTCGGCTATCGGTCCGCCATGCACGCTGAATGCGTTCGATATGAGGGATGACCCGAATATCAGTGATTTTACGTGGGTTAGGGGCATTACCCCGGTAACCGTCGGGCCACGTTCGGCAATCAGATAATAGGTGCGGTGGCCGAAGGCGCGCTCGATCACCCGTTTCCATCCAGAAAGATGGAAAAACGTCCCGCTCGCGTGGGCCTGGACGAACTGGTCCCACCGACGCTCATCGCCGGCCCGAAACGGTCTCACCGAGACCGTGACTTGCGATCCATCCATGAGGTAATCAACGGAACCGGTTCTGCGCCATCGGCCAGGAAGAGACGGTCCATGCGTGCCCATCTGAAATCGCCGAGCAGACGGCGTAACCGATGCTCAGTCAAACCGAGGTTGAGGTAATGGCGAAACCGCGACCGGAGGGGGACTTGACGCTGACGGGGCTGGTCCAGATCGACTTCCCAAGGATGCAGATAGAAGACAGCGGGCGCCCCGTTGCCCCGATTGGCTTGATCCAGCAACCACCGGGTCAGCAGGTAGGGAAAGAGCCGGAAATACCCGCCGCCGGAGGCCGGTACGTCGATCCGACACATACGAACCGTGGTCAGAGGCACCTCAACAAGTCCCGGAATCGGCGCGAAAGCGGTGCGAGGCGCGCCGGGAATCCCATAGAGGTCATGCTTGAACGGGTACACGCTTGAGCTATAGCGATAGCCTTCTTCCAATAGGATGTCGTGAGCCCAGCTACTATCGCGGCTGATCGAAAAGGTCGGAGCCCGATAACCACGCACGAGTACACCACCAGCATCCTCAAGAACACGCTTGCTTTGGCGGACATCGTCGCGAAAGGCTTCGGGCGACAGCCGATCAACCCGCATGTGATCGGATCCGTGACTTGCAAGCTCGTGCCCATCCGCAATGATCCGTCGCACCAACGCAGGGTGCCGCTGGGCAACCCAACCCAATACGAAGAAGGTCGCCTGAGCGCCGCACTGGGCAAGAATCTCGAGAATGCGCTCGGTATTGCGCTCGACCCGTTGCGGCAGATGATCCCAGTCCTTGCGATCGATCGTCGAAGCGAAAGCTTCAACGTGAAAATAGTCCTCGACGTCAATCGTCATTGCGTTCGTGACGCCCCGACGCAGACCCGTCGCTTCGCGCGGATCCGTGGAGGGAGTAGGCGAACCCCTCTCTTCAGTTGTTCTACGCTGAAGCGTCTTGGCCGCGCTCACGGTCGTTCACCCTGCAGGTAGCTCGCCGCGATCTCGATGGCGCGCTTGATCACGCGTCCGTGCCTATGGACGCTGTCCTCCAGCACGCCGAGGCGGCGGGTAAGTTGCGAGAGAGCCTCCTCCCTGCCAACGAGCTCGGCGGGAGATTCGGCGACCGCTGACGGCGCCGTCACGAGGGCGATCTCCTCCCGTAGGTCATTGGCGACCTTTTCTACGGCATGGGCTGTCAATGTATGCAGCTCTCCCAGGAAACCAAAGAGAAGGAGCCTCGAGCAGAGCGTATTTATCTGCCGGGGCACGCCGCCGGTACGCTGGTGGATCAACGGAAAGCAATCCTCGCTGAAATGCGGATCACCTTTCCAATCGGCCCGCCGCAGCCGATGCTCGACATATGCTCTACTCTCGCCTTCGCCTAGCGGACCCAAATGATAAGCGGCCGTGACCCGCTGCCGCAGTTGCTCGAGGCGCGGGCTGCCAAGTGTTGCACGGAACTGAGGCTGACCGAGCAAAAAGCTCTGCAACGCCATCGTCCGATCAAAAAAGATGTTCGACAGCATGCGCAGCTCTTCAAGCGCCTCAAAGGACAGGTTTTGCGCCTCGTCGACGATCAATAGCACACGCTTGCCGTTGCGATGCTGAGCCAGCGCGAAATCGCTGATGCGCTGCAGCAGCGGCCCCTTTGCGAGGCCCTCTTTGGCGATGCCGAAACCGGCGGCGACCAGATGGAGAAGATCATCGCCAGCAAGCTGGGTTGTCACGATCTTGGCGGTGATAAAACTGCTTCGATCGATTGTTGACAGCAGATTTTCGACGAGAATCGTCTTGCCAGCGCCAACTTCACCGGTAATGATGATGAAACCCTCGGCATGATGAAGTCCGTAGACCAGATAGGCCATCGCCTGCCGGTGCACCGTGCTCTCGAAAAAGAAGCGTGCATCCGGAGTAAGCTGAAATGGCTGTGCAGTAAGCCCATAAAACTCGGCGTACATCGTCGTTTCAAAATGCCTTGCTGAGTGAAAAAGTCAACTGATTGACCACGACGTCCGCGCCGCGCCCCGTGGTGCCGCCAAAGCCATTGGGTTGATACGAGAAACTATAGAGAATTGAGCCGGTCAGATTCTGCGCAAAAAGATAGTTGACGCCGAGAGATCCAGTTAGCGTATTCAAGCTGCCGAAGGGGTTCCCGCCTGTTACTGTAACTACGTTTGAAGAATTGTAATAGCCGAGAGAAGCATAGCCGTTGAGGTCGGGCCTGATATCGCGACCCCAGCTAAAATTCACTCCGACGCTTTTGGTGGGAGCCGTGATTGGGGGCGTCAGCGACTGGTAGTTGGAGGCTGTGCCGTACAGCGTATAATGGTCGCGTTCGATCGTTTCGGTCACGCCAAAATTTAGCAAATGCTGCCTGTAAACATTGTTCGACAGACCCAGCCCCGGGGTGTAGAAAGCGGTCGGCAGACCCGAATACTCATCAACGATCGACCCATAGGGATCCAGAGTCGAGCTAGCGATGGTACTCGCGAGGTATTGCGACTGCCCGCTGACTCCTTGGACCAGGCTGGCAGTAAACACCATCGTCGGGGTGATGTTATACTGGGCCGACCCGGTAAAACCATACACACCCTGTTGCCGCCCGTATTGTAAGGCGAGGTACCCTGGGCCCGCCCCATAACCGCCGATAGCGTAACTACCGAGAGCCCCGCCCATCAGCCAAGTCGGGCCGACGAACGTCGCCGCCGGGGCATGCGGGTATTGGATGTTTTGATAGCCGACCCGCGCGAGCGCGGCGATCTGCGGCGTAATCCGATACTCGAGATCGTTGAATGCGCCGACCTGGGAGTTCTGGTTCGTCGTGCCGGAGTTGTAGTTCGAGGCGTCGAGCGTCAGCCGGGAGAGCGTACGGCTGATATCCTGGCCGGTAGCGGCGATAAACGTACCTTCGTTGAAAGTGCTGGAGGCAAGGGTGGTGGTCGGGGTTCCCAGAGGGGAGGCCACAACCGCCGTATTTCCCCCGTAATTCGTCGAGCCAAAGGTATACCGCAATTCGCTGTCGACCAGACCGTCGAACGACTTCCGCAAGAAAGGAGAGACGGTATTAGAGTAAACCTGCGTCTGCTGGTTTGTCGGTAGCCGGGATAGATTCTGGAAACCGAAGCCAGGCAGAGTGGTCGACTGGGTAACGAAGCTGTTGAGATTGACGAAAAGAGCGTCAGGCACGATCGTTCCAAAGCCGTTTGCATAGAGAGAACCATAGACCTGGTTCAAATTCGAGGAGGACGGAATGTACAAGGCGGTGTTCAAACTACCAGTAAGCACGGCTTGGAGCCGCGGCGTGTCGGCCGAGAAGGACACCCCGGGTGAAAGGTTGGTGTAGGCGGCGGCGTCCCGGGGGGAATGCACATAGTGCGCGTTGTCCGTCAGTGTTTCGCTCACCGACGCATAGGGTCGGATCAGATAGGCGGGCGCGTTTGGGTCGTTCGCCTGCAACGGCACCACACCAAACCCGAGGGGTGTAAGACCGAGTGGATTGAAGGGTGCTCCCGCCGCTACCGGAGGAGCCGCATTATTTATCGCCCCCGGCGGGTTGAGCGGATTTGGAAAACCGAACCCTCCTCCCGGTACAAGCGGCAGGATATCGGGTCCCCCTCCCGCCGGAGCGCCACCGGTAACCGCCGGAGTTTCGGGTCCTCCACCGGCGGGGCCACCACCCGCGGCAGGCGGGGTTTCCGGTCCGCCCTGCGCCACTGCGGGCATCGGCCGCGTCCCGCCCGCCAGCAACACGAAAAGGAATGTCGAACCGACGTGCCATTGCCGATATGCGCGCGCCGCGGTGAAATTACGCGGGATTTTCCGAGCGCAGCACATCACTCTCACGACCTTGGGAATAATAATAATACTGGTAAGAGCCAAAATGCTCGCCCGCCATCGCATTGGTCTTATTTAGGAGAAGACTGATCCGGGGACAGGCGCTGAGCATGCTCAGACTCGCTTCGATCTCCACCTGCTGCGTATGATGCGCCTCGACGATAAAGACGATCTGTCCAACCAGCGGCGCAAGCGCGGCGGCGTCGCTGCTCGCCATGCAGGGTGGGGTGTCGATGATGATGTAGTGATCGGCGAAGCGCCGTGTCATTTGGGCCATCAGGATCGCCATGCGATTGCTCGAAAACAGCTCCGGGACGTGCGGGCCGCCCCGGCCGGCCGGGAGGATCATCAGATTTGGGACATTCGTCTGGATAAGCATCTCGGATAATTCGCGGTTTCCCGCCAATACGTCGACGATACCTTCCTGCCCCGAGATCCCAAGGATTGTCCGCAGGGTCGAGTGTTGCGTATCGACATCGACCAGCAGCGCTTTGACATCTCTCTCCGAGGCGAAAGCAAGAGCGAGGTTGAGCGAGATGAATGTCTTGCCTTCGCCCGGCCGAGCGCTCGTTACCATGATCAGCCGGCTGGATCGCTGATCCTCGCTCGAGACGCCGTGCGAGAATTGGGTCATCAGGTTCCGCTTTACGAGGCGGAACTCCTCGACGGTTCGCGATCGTGCCGACGAGGGCATGGTGATCCCGTAATTGGCGAGACGGCCGCGATCAAGAACCAGTTCCGGGCCACTGTCGCTAGTACCGGCCTCTCCGTCGGTTGGCGGCAACGCGGCAGATTCGTTCGCGTCCCGTTGGCGCAGCAGCGCCGCAGCGCGTTCGATCAACCCAATCGATTCTGCCATCTACGATACGCCTACTGAATGGAGGCCGATGCTGAGCATGAGCAACGTTCCGTACACTGCAACCAGGACTAAAGCGCTCGCGGTAACTCCGATCAATTGCAGCGCGGCACGCCGCTGAGCCGCACCAATCGAAAGCCGCGACACGCTTCCTAAAATTGGGATCCCGAGGTTCCGCAGCTGACCGAGCGTGGCAAAGGAGCGGTCGAGTTGCATTACCAACAGAGGTGCTGCCAAGCCGGCGCCAATACCGAGAGCGAGCACCACTGTCACGAGTAACGGCCGGTTCGGCGCGGCCGGGACGATCGGCACCTGAGGCGGATCGACAATGCGAAATTGGATCTTTTCGGTCTTGGTATCGGCGGCATTAGCTATTGTCGTCGATTCGCGCCGGGTCACAAGTGCCACGTAATTGCTCTTCAGAACGCTGTAGTCACGGTCAAGGTCCTGAGCTTGCACCAGCACTCCAGGTGCCGACTGCGCAATCTTTTCGATCTTCGTCTGTTGGGTCTCAGCCTCGCTAAGACGGCGCTGCACGGCGGCGACGGCAGCCTCGGCGTCAACCAGCCTGACCTTGATTTGGTCATAGGCGCCGTTGGCGATCTGTCCCTTGTTTGCCGCGTTACCAGCTTGTCCGGCACCCCCGCCCGATGACTTCGCCTCGGCCTCGAGCTGGACGATGGACTGTCGGGCAGCCTTCACATCCGGATGTTCCTCTGTGTATTTCAACAGCAAGGTGTCGAGATTTCGGTGAAGCTCCTGTAGCCGCTCTTCGATCGGTGTCAGGTGGCCACCGGTAACGATCACCTGGGGGCCATGGTCGACGGTCAGCGTTGTAGGTACGCCTGCGAGTTCTTTTTGAATCGCGTCTCGCTTGCTGGTGGCATCGGCGAGGTCGGTCTTCAGTTGGGCCACCGCCGCACGAGCTTGTTCAAGCCGATTGACGCCGGCATCGTCGCCCCCCGGCGCGTCCGGCGACCGGTTTCGAACGATATCCGGATATTTGTCAGCCAAATCGGCCCGGCGCTTCTCGGCAGCGCGCAATTGGTCTCGATAAGAGGCGATCTCGTCGTCTAGGAAACGTTGTGCGCTGTCCATCTCGGCTCGGCTGCTGCCGGCCATCTTCTCGGCGAAAATTGTCAGCAGCGACTGCACGACATTCTTCGCCAAGACCGGATCGCTGTCGCGGTAGGAGAGGGCTAGTAGGTTCAAAGTGACCGGTGCCACCGAAATATCGCTCGCCAGGCGTTTGAACAGCGCTTCTTTCTCTGCAGGGGTCTGGATCCCGGTGTCGAGATCGGTAAGGCGAATTAGCTGCTCCAGATTGGGTCGGCTCAACAAAGTGCGCTGCATGAAATCGAGATGGCGGCCAGGGTCGGTGTCCGCCGCCAGCCCACGCAGGAGCGGGGTCAAGAGCGGATCGGCATTAAGATAGACTCGCGCCGTTGATTCGTATCTCGTCGGTATAAAAGCGGCGCCGATCCAACCAGCGGTGCAAACGAGCCAAGCGGTACCCACGGCAAACCATCGATGACGCCACATCGCTTGCACGATCGGCATGGCTTGCGAGGGTATCCACCTCATGACCGGCTCCTATAGTGTTGAACGGGCACGACAATCCCCGGCGAATTTCACTCGGATCGGTTAGCCTTGTGCCGACAATCCGTCACAGGAAGGCTCGACACATCTAAAATAGTCGCTGCGGAATAATTAAAATATCGCCAGGACGAAGAGCAACATTGCTGTCGATGTCGCCATCTCTGATCAGGCTATTGAGATGGACCGAATAGGTATTCTGCTCGCCCTGGGCAGTCCGTATAAGCACGGTGTCGTTCCCGGCAGCATATCGCGTGAGACCGCCGACTGCGATCATCGCATCGAGCAACGTCATGTCCGCTCGATATGGAAGCGCGCGTGGTTGCGCAGCTTCACCGATGACGCGGACCTGGTCGGGGATCGGGCCGCCGAAGCCTGTTACGATGATGGTGACGAGAGGTTCCTTGATATATTTGCCGAGCAGTTGTTCGTACTCGCGAGCGAGAGCGGTCGGCGTCTTGCCGATGGCCACGACGTCCTCGACCAGCGGGATCGAAAGGCGACCGTCGGGCCGGACCGGCACGGTCAGCGACAACTCCGGATTGCGCCAGACAAAGATGTTTATGTTGTCGCCGGGACCAATTCGGTACTCAGCGGAGGGCAGTGATGACGCCGGCGGTGCCGGGGGTAGCGTCGGCCCGCCTCCGCACCCGGCGACGATAAGCGCAGTGACCGCTGCGATAGCGCGAAAACCCGTGCGATGCACTCTGCGCTCCTATCCAGCGTTCTCAAACCTCAACGAATATTAACCGTCAGCAAATGGCCGGTGCGAAACTGCTGCCCCCGATCATCTCGTTTCGCGGCTAGGTACTACTTGCTATAGCACCAAGGCGCTCACCGTGCAATGTAGTTGTCGGTTTTTCGGTCCCGTTGTTAACGATATCCTGACGCCGTAGCCGCATTTTTGGCATGTGATCGCCATCGAAGCTTGGCTCAGACCTTTGCACGGTCACTGCCTTTGGCTTCCTCGCGGCACCAAAGCGGCAAAAGCGAACGGCTCGCTTGACAGAGGTGCATCGGTATTCGGGATCTGGTCTAGTCTTGGACTGGTATCATCGGGTTGCACGGTTGCCATCCTGTGACCACTCGCTTGACAACCGATGAATGACCGAGAAGGCGGTTGAAGCGGCTGCGCTCGGCGTGCCATGACCCGCCGCGCGACATACGGGTTCGAGAGCACCAGGAGGAGCGGAATGCATCGAGTGCTTATCACGGGTGCGGGCGGGGGCATCGGCCGGTCGCTGCGCGAGAGCCTGCAAGAGGTCTATCCGGTCTTGCGGCTCTCTGATCGTGTGCCGCTTGCGGCGGCGCGAGCCGGGGAGGAAGTGGGTTACGCCGAGCTCTCGGACCTAGCCGGGGTCAAGCGCATCGTCGCCGATGTCGACGGCATCGTCCATTTAGGAGGTATTTCGGGCGAGAACGAATGGGAGCCGATCCTTCAATCGAACATCGTCGGCACATACAACCTATTCGAGGCGGCGCGACGAGCCCGGGTCAAGCGCATTGTCGTCGCGACGAGCAACCATGCGGTCGGTTTTTATCCGCGCGAGCATCGGATCGACCACCGGGTGGTGCCGCGGCCGGACAGCCGATACGGCGTCAGCAAAGCCTTTGCCGAAGCGCTTGCCAGCCTGTATGCCGATAAGCATGGGATCGGGTTTCTGTGCACCCGCATCGGCAATTTCGGGCCGCGACCGATCGACGAACGCCGGCTGTCAATCTGGATCAGCCCGCGCGATTACACCCAGCTCGTGCGCATCGGCCTGGAACATCCGGACATCCGTTACGAGATCGTCTACGGCGTCTCGAACAATCGGCGCTCGTGGTATGACAACGCTAACGCAGAGCGGCTTGGCTACCGGCCACAGGACGGTTCGGAACCCTTTGCCGAGGCTGTGCTGGCGGCCGCGGCCGGTCGGGCGATCGACCCGATCGCGGAGCGCTATCAGGGCGGCACGTTCTGTGCTGCGGAGTATTCGGCGCAGACCCCCGCCCCGTGAGGTCCGGGCTACAGCACCGAGAGCACCGCTTCTGGCGGGCGGCCGAGGGCGGCCTTCCGTCCCGAGACGACGATCGGCCGCTCGACGATGATCGGGTTCTTTGCCATCGCCTCGATCAGCGCGTCCTCCGGCAACGCCGTGGGATCGATGCCGGCGGCGGCAGCTTCTTTCTTCCGCACGAGCTTGCTCGCCGGCATCTTCAGCTGGCCCAGGAGCTGCCTCAGCTGCGCCGCCGTATAAGGCGTCTTCAAATATTCGATGATGGTCGGCTCCACTCCCTTCTCGCGCAATAACGCCAGGGTCCTGCGCGAGGTATTGCAGCGCGGGTTGTGGTACATCGTCACCGGCATCGCCTTCCTCCTTCGGATCGGGGCGAGAACGGGGTACGGGGTGGAGGCAGGCAATGCAAGAGCCTGATGCCAGGGTGAGCGCTGCGAGACCAGGTCCGCTCACCGGGATCAAGGTGCTCGACCTGACGACGGTCGTCCTCGGGCCTCTGGCGACGCAAATCCTCGGCGATCTCGGTGCCGAGGTGATCAAGGTCGAATCGCCCGACGGCGACATCATGCGCTATGCCGGTCCTGCCAGGCATCGCGACATGGGCCACGTCTTCCTCAATCTCAATCGCAACAAGCGCTCCCTGGTGCTCGATCTGAAGCGGCCCGAAGCGGTGCCCATATTGCTGGCACTCGTCGCGCAGAGCGACGTCTTGATGCACAACATGCGCGTGCAGGCGATGACCCGGCTCGGCTTTACCTGGGAGCGGCTGCAAGAGGCCAACCCGCGGCTCGTCTATTGCTCGGCGCAGGGCTATGGGCAGAACGGCCCGCTCGCCGACCGGCCGGCCTTCGACGACATCATCCAGGGCGGCTGCGGGCTCGTTTCGCTCGAGATGGCGACGGGCGACGAGGCCCGCTTTGTCCCCACCCTGATTGGTGACAAGACAGTTGGGCTGACCATGGTCTATGCGGTGATGGCGGCGCTGCTGCAGCGTACGCACACCGGCCGAGGCCAGGCCATCGAAGTGCCGATGCTCGAAACGATGACCGCCTTCGTCATGGCCGAGCATATGGGCGGGATGACCTTCGACCCGCCGATCGGGCCGCCCGGCTATGCCCGAATGCTCGCCCCCGACCGGCGACCGCATCGCACCGCGGACGGGCATATCTGCATCCTCCCCTACACCGACCGGCACTGGAGGGATTTCTTCCGCATCGCCGGGCGGCCCGAGCTCGCCGAGGATCCGCGCCTTGCCGACGCGCCGACCCGCAGCCGCCACATCGCCGAGCTCTATGCACTGGTCGCAGAATGCGTGCACGCTGAGCCGACCGCATTCTGGCTCGCCAAGCTTGAGGCCGCGGACATCCCGTGCGGACCAGTCAACCCGCTCGCCGAATTGCCGGCCGACGCGCAGCTGGCCGCCGTCGATTTCTTTCCGCTGGTCGAGCATCCCTCGGAAGGGTCGATCCGCATGGGGCGGCCGCCGGTGCGGTTTGGCGACGCCGACTGCGCGCTGCGCCATCCGGCGCCGCGGTTGGGCGAGCACTCGCGCGCGATTCTGCGGGAGACCGGGTTTGCAGAGCCCGAGATCGACGATCTCCTTGCCCGCAAGATCGTGATCGGCTCCGAGTGACCGGCGTCAGTCGGATCAAGGCTTTGTCGATGCGGCTGAGCGACGAGGAAGGAGCGATGTTGGCGGGCAAGCTCGGCGCGCCGCGGCGCTGGGCGATCGCCCACCAGATCGTCATCGGCGAGTTCTTCGACGCCGCCGATTTCATCGCGGTGGGCCAAGCGCACGTCATGGCCGATACCGAATCCCTGGGCGAAGCCGGCGTGCGCTTTCTCGAAGGTCTCGCCGCCGCCCCCGAGCCCGATCGGCGGGTCCGGGTACCGGCGATTACCGATCCGCGCGGGATCGATTTCGCGGTTTATCGCCGGCTCGGCCAGAGCGCTGCGATGGCGGCGCTCGAGCGCCGAGCGATCGCGGCACTCTCCGCCTTCGGCGTGCTGATGACCGACACCTGCATCAACTATCAGACGGTGATGGCACCGCTCCGCGGCGAGCACGTCGCCTATGGCGATACCGGAGCGGTCATCTATGCGAACAGCGTGCTCGGGTCCCGCAGTAATTTCGAAGGCGGGCCCTCCGCGCTCGCCGCGGCATTGACCGGCCGGACCCCGCGCTACGGCTACCATCTCGACGCGAGCCGCCGCGCCACCCGGCGGTTCCGGCTCACGGCGGCACCGCGCGACCTCAGCGAGTGGGGTGCGCTGGGCGGCATCGTCGGCGAGGCCTGCTGCTCCTACTGGCAGGTCCCGTTGATCGAGGGGTTGGCGGCGGCCCCGGGCTCGGACGCCCTGAAGCATTTTGGCGCCGCCCTGGCGAGCTTCGGGTCGGTGGCGCTCTTCCACATGCCCGGCATCACCACCGAGGAACCGGTGCTTGCCGTTGCTCCGCCCGATCCGATCCCGATCGGCGCGGCCGACATCGCGGCCTTTCTCGCCCGCTATTCGGCGCCGGGTGACAAGCTCGACGTCGTCGTTTTTGCGGCGCCGCAATTGTCGCTCCACGAAATCGCAGCCGTGGCCGACGCCCTGGACGGCCGGCAGATCCATCCCGACACGACGGTCATCGTCGCGACATCTCCCGAGATCAAGCACGCCGCCGACCGGATGGGCCTGACCGCCCGCATCGAGGCGGCGGGTGGGGTCGTCGCCCAAGGGATCTGCTTCTACCAGAGCTATGCGCGCGAGATGGCCGAGGCGAATGGCTGGACCCGCCTGATGACGAACTCGGCAAAGCTCGTCAATATCCTGGGCGGCTACGGCTACCGGTCGAGCCTGGCGAGCCTTGAGCGTTGCGTTGATTCGGCGGTGGCCGGGAAGGTGCTGTAGATGCCGATCGTGCTGCGCTGCCATCCCGGCATCGGACCCGCGGTCAGCGGCACGGCGCTCGTCGCCGCCGACAATTTCAGCGCGCGTTACGATCTCGACCGCAGCCGCGGGATCTTCTCGCGCCCGAGCCACAAGCTCGCCGGTGAGAGCTATGTCAACCGCATCCTCGTCCTCGACGGCGCCAAAGGCGGGGTCGCTACCGCCTGGATGCTACACGACATGGCGGCGCGGCGGATCGTGCCCCTGGGACTGATCTTCAACCGGGTCAACCCGATCATCGCCCAGGGGGCGGCTTTTGCTGGTGTTGCCCTCGTCGATCGGTTCGAAGCCGACGTGACCCGGCTCTTCCGCACCGGCGACGAACTGCGCGTCGATCCCGCTGCGGGCACCGTCGAGATCCTAAAGCGCGATTCGTGATCCCGGATCCCTGGTCGACGGGAAGATACTGGCTAAACGTCAATATCGGGGCCGAAAAACCTGAGTTGGCTATCGTGAGATCAACCACTTAAGGGGCCAATTCCCTACCCGACCGAACAGGGAATTAATTCGGCCCATCAGGGAGCCAATTCGGCCGATTAGAGAAGCACCAAGGATCGCCGCTAATCGCTTGGTACCAGTTTCGGCCCCGGTCGTGGTCTCCATGAATTCCGTCAGCCGCTTATGGTAGAGCGCGATGATCGCGGCCACATCGTCCTTCTACCAATCGACGGCGAGAT
>JAFAHQ010000072.1 GCA_019237135.1 Alphaproteobacteria bacterium | reverse complement strand
TCCGAGCGGCTTTGGGCTGACGCTGACGACTGTCCCTGCGGGGAAGCTGCTCGTCATTGAATTTGTGTCGGCAGCTTGCAGTCCAACGGGCGCTGGCGGCGTGTCTCCAAACCCGCTTCGGATCACCACCCAAGTGGCTCATTGGATCGCTCTGACACCGGGGAAGCCGATCGGACAGGCCGTGGCTACCCACCTTGTGTCCTGGTTTTCGGTCAGGATGGGCGAACGGGCAGCTGTGCTCAGCAGCCGCCCGTCGCTGGATCTGAGCCCGCATCCCACCCAAGGCCAACCCTGAGGGTCAGCGAGGGACAGGTCCGGTGTCTTCCTTCAACCCGAACAGTTGCATGGGCGCGAGAGCCCGAACGAGCAAGGAAGGGAGTGGGATGATGCCACAACAGGGCAGGATTGTCGGCATCGATGTCTCCAAGGCAAAAGTGGATGCGTGCATCCGCTCGTTGCGGCAGTGGCTGTCGGCGCCGAACACGCCGACGGGTGAGCGGGAGCTGATCGCTTGGCTGCACGATAACCGGGTCGGGCTGGCGGTGATGGAGGCCAGTGGCGGCTACGAGCGCAGCTGGGCTGAGGCGTTGCGCGGGGCCGGGATTGCGGTGCGCATCGTCGACCCCAAGCGGGTGCGCTACTTCGCCAGATCGGCCGGACGTCTGGCCAAGAACGATCCGATCGATGCCGAGATGATCGCCTGGTTCGCCGAGACCTTCGCCACCGAAGCGCAACTGCGACACGACCCCGATCGCGACGCTGTTGACCGGCTGATGACGGCACGCAGCCTGCTGGTCAGGCTGTCGACCCAGATCCGGCAGCTCGGCCAGCACCGCCAGCCGCCGGTCGTCGAGAACGCCCAGCGCGCCATGATCAAGGCGATAAAGGCCCAGCTCGCCAAGCTCGAGGCAGCGATCGAGGTCAAGATCCGGGCCAATGCCGAACTCGCTGCACGCGCCGCGATCATCCGCAGCGTGCCAGGGTTCGGCCGCCAATTTGTTGCCGGGGTGCTCGCCTGGCTGCCTGAGCTCGGCGGCATCGGCAACAAGGCCGCTGCCGCGCTGGTCGGCATCGCACCTTATGACGACGACAGCGGGCAGCACCGCGGCCAGCGCCACATCAAGGGCGGACGACGGGAGATCCGCGACCTGCTCTATATGGCAACTCTCGCCGCCGCCAGCCGCCACAACCCCGTCATCAAGGCCTACTACCAACGGCTGCGGGCCAAGGGCAAGAAGGCCAAGGTCGCGCTGGTCGCCTGCATGCGCAAGCTGATCGTCATCCTCAATACCCTGCTGGCACGAGGTCAGATGTGGAACCCGCCGTCTGCCGCGGCCAGTGTGGTCTGAGCGACCGCGATCCGGCGCGGTCGGCGCTCCGCGTCGACCGCATGGATGCCAATCAGCCCGATGAGCGGACAGGGTCAAGGCCGCAGTCGCCGCAGGCGGGGGCGCGCAGCGCCAGCCTTGAGCCCGGCCGATCACCGGGCTACCCCCCTTTGTCTTCACAGTTGCTCCCCCGCACGCGGGGGAGGGAAGGATGGGGGCAGGGGTAGGCGCACGGTGGCGAGCGCTTGTGCCGCGATGCCCTCGCCGCGGCCGGTAAAGCCGAGCCTGTCGGTTGTCGTCGCCTTGACGCTGACGCGGGCAGGCGCGATGTCGAGAATCGCCGCGACACGCTCGATCATCGCCACGCGATACGGGCTGATCTTCGGGCGCTCGCAGATGATCGTCACGTCGACCGCAGCGACCCTACCCCCTCGGTTGCCGACGAGATCCGCGGCGTGACGGAGAAACTGGTCGGAAGGGGCGCCCCGCCAGCGCGGATCGCTCGGTGGAAAATGCATCCCGAGATCTCCGGCGCCGACGGCTCCAAGTACCGCGTCCGTCAAGGCGTGGAGACCGACATCGGCGTCGGAGTGACCGACGAGGCTCGCCACGTGCGGAATCTCGATGCCGCAGATCCGAACGTGATCACCCGGGCCAAAAGCGTGCACGTCGAAGCCTTGACCGACGCGAACGTCGCCCTGCTGCGCCGCGAGCAGCCGCTCAGCAGCGGTCAAATCTTCCGTCGTCGTCACCTTGAGATTGGTTTCGCTCCCGCCGACCAGCAGCGGCGCCAACCCTGCCGTTTCAGCGACCGCCGCGTCGTCGGTCAGGTCGCGACCAATGGCAGCGCGATGCGCGGCGAGGATGGCCTCGAAATGAAAGCCCTGCGGCGTCTGCGCCCGCCACAAGGCGGAACGGTCGATCGTCTCTTGGATCACGCCGTCCTCGACGCGTTTGATCGTGTCGCTGAGCGGTAGGCAAGGGATTGCCGCCGGTGCCCGGTTGAGCCCGTCGATGACCCGGTCGACCAGTGCCGAATCGGGAAACGGCCGGGCGCCGTCGTGGATCACCACCCGCGCTGGGCGATAGATAGCCAGCGCCTCCAGCCCCAGCCGAACCGAGTCCTGGCGGGTCGGACCTCCCGCTACTGGTTTCAGTATCGAGAGCCCGGCAGTGGCGCGCTCAAATAACACCCGGTCATCCGGCCGGATCGTCACCAGCACATCGGAGATGCGCGGATGCGCGGCGAGTGCGGCGACCGCATGATGCAGCACGGTGGCGCCGCCGAGCGGTAGATATTGCTTGGGCACGGCACCGCCGAACCGACTGCCTTGGCCCGCGGCGACGATAAGACCGTAAACGGATGCCATGTGGGCGAACTTAGCGCACGATTAGGCTTATCGCCATCACGGGCCGATGTTGCAGTGCGAAAACATAAAAGCTAAGCTCTGCCTAAGAGCTGGGCAGGTTAATGATTGCATAATTGATGAGCATTTCGTTCGGTCCATTGATGCTTGATAACCCGGTTATCCTGGCACCGATGTCAGGAGTAACCGATCTGCCGTTTCGACGGCTCGTCAAGCGCTTGGGGGCCGGTCTCGTCGTGTCGGAGATGATCGCTAGCCAGGCGATGATCCGCGCGACCCGACAGTCGCTGACGATGGCGCGAAGCTGCCCGGAAGAGCAGCCGATGGCGGTTCAGCTGGCTGGCTGCGAGCCTCAGGTGATGGCTGAGGCGGCAAAGCTCAACGTAGATCGCGGCGCTCGGATCGTCGACATCAATTTCGGCTGTCCGGTGAAGAAAGTGGTCAATGGCAATGCCGGCTCGGCGCTGATGCGCGACGAAACCCATGCCGCGCGCATCCTGGAGGCGACCGTCAAGGCGGTGGACGTTCCAGTTACCCTGAAAATGCGAAGCGGCTGGGACGAGCACAATAGAAACGCACCCCGGCTCGCGCGGATTGCCGAAGCATGCGGCATCCGCATGATCACTGTGCATGGCCGCACACGATGCCAGTTTTACTCCGGCTTTTCCGACTGGAAGTTCATTCGTCTGGTCAAGGACGCGGTAAAGATCCCGGTGATCGCCAATGGCGACATCGTCAACCTAGAGGCCGCCGATCAGGCTCTGCGCGAGTCGGCCGCTGACGGGTTGATGATTGGCCGCGGATGCTATGGGCGACCGTGGTTCGCTCGCCAGGTGGCCGATTGGCTTGGGAGCCGACGACGCACGCCCGACCCGCCACTGAGTGCTCAGCGCGACATCGTGCTCGGTCATTACGAAGACATGCTCAGCCATTACGGGACCGAGCTAGGCTCGCGCCTCGCCCGCAAGCACATCGCCTGGTATTCAAGAGCTCTTCCAGGCTCGGCTGAATTCCGCGCCGCGGTAAACCAAACAATCAATGCTGACCGCGTCAGGGGCCTGATCAGCGCCTTCTACGAGCCGTTGCTGGCTCTTAGGCCGGCTTAGCCGTGGTGCCGCCCCGACGTCGGGGGAGTGCACTCGCGCCTAGCGCTACAGCGCGTTCCGTTTCCGACCACGGGCTCGATGCGGCGGCGATCTTAGGGGCGCTGCCTGATCCAGTCATCGTCATCGACCGAAGCGAGCGCATCCGCTTTGTCAACCCGGCGGCCGAGCAGTTTCTCGGATCGGGCGCAGTCGCATTATCGGGCAGCCCGCTGGCGGATTTTGTAGCGCCGCATAGCTCCCTCACGTCGCTCATCGATTCGGTGTGGCGCGTGGGCAACACGATCTCCGAATATGACATGCTGCTCGAAGGACCGCGGTGCGGCAGTCGCTCGGTGACGATCCTAGGGGCGTTGGCCGGCGACGAGGAGGACATGCTTGTCCTTACGTTGCACGAGCGATCGATGGCGGAAAAGATGGACCGCCAGCTAATCCACCGAAACGCCGCCCGATCGATCACAGCAATGGCCGCGATGCTCGCGCACGAGGTCAAGAACCCGCTCTCTGGAATCCGCGGCGCGGCCCAGCTGCTTGAGCAGGACGTCGATGCGCCCGGGCGCGAGCTGACGCAGCTAATCTGCGATGAGACCGACCGAATCGTGGCTCTCGTCGATCGGATGGAGGCGTTCTCCGACCATCGACCGATCGAGCGCGAAGCGGTCAATATACATGAAGTGTTGGAGCGGGTTCGCAAGGTGGCGCAATCTGGTTTCGCCCGCCATCTCCGGTTCGTCGAGGAATACGATCCGTCGCTTCCCCCGGTCCGCGGCAATCGCGATCTCCTCGTTCAGGTGTTTCTCAACCTCGTCAAGAATGCTGCTGAGGCGCTACCCGGTTCGGATGGCGAAATCATTTTGTCGACGGCCTACCGCCACGGTCTGCGCCTTGCCCTCCCCAGCGGCGAGGGACGCCAGCATTTGCCACTGATGGTTTCGGTAACCGACAACGGCGCCGGTATTCCGGAAGATCTGCGCCCGTATTTGTTCGATCCATTCGTCACGACCAAACGCAACGGCACTGGCCTCGGTCTTGCATTGGTGGCCAAGGTGATCGGTGACCACGGCGGCGTCATCGAACTCGACAGCCAGCCGCGACGAACGGTGTTCCGGGTGTTTTTGCCGGTGGTCGCACAACAAGACGGTATCGGATAATGGCCTCGACGATCCTAGTGGCCGATGACGATCGTGCGATCCGGATGGTGCTGAACCAAGCGCTGATCCGGCTCGGGCACGATGTACGAATGACTGGCAATGCCACAACTTTGTGGCGATGGGTTGCCGACGGCGATGGCGATCTTGTCATCACCGACGTCATCATGCCGGACGAGAATGGCCTCGATTTGATCCCGCGTATCAAAAAGCTCCGCCCGGAGCTCCGGATCATCGTAATGAGTGCCCAGAACACGCTGATAACCGCGGTCAAGGCGACCGAGCGGGGCGCATTTGAGTACCTACCCAAACCCTTCGATCTGCGCGAACTCGTCAGCGTCGTGGAGCGCGCCCTGACCGCCCCACGCGATTCGCCGGCGCTGCTGTCCGAAGACGATACGGAAGATCAGCTGCCCCTGATCGGCCGATCGCCGGCCATGCAGGAAATTTACCGCGTCCTCGCGCGGCTGATGGGGACGGATCTCACGGTTACGATCATCGGTGAGAGCGGCACCGGCAAGGAGCTTGTGGCGCGGGCTCTGCACAATTTCGGTAAGCGCAGGAGCGGCCCTTTTGTCGCCATCAACATGGCCGCGATCCCGCGGGAGTTGATCGAGAGCGAGCTATTCGGCCATGAGAAAGGCGCGTTCACCGGGGCTACCGCACGCAGCATGGGGCGGTTTGAGCAAGCCCAGGGCGGCACGCTGTTTCTCGACGAGATTGGTGACATGCCGATCGACGCGCAGACCCGGCTCTTGCGTGTGCTTCAGGAAGGTGAGTTCACGGCGGTTGGCGGTCGCGTGCCGATCCGCGCCGATGTCCGAATCATCGCCGCAACCCACAACGACCTCCGTCAGCTGATTCGACAAGGCCTGTTTCGGGAAGACCTCTTCTACCGCGTCAATGTCGCGCCGATCCGCTTGCCGGCGCTGCGCGAGCGGACCGCGGACATCCCGGCACTCGTCAAGCATTTCTCGACGCTCGCGGTGCGCGAAGGCTTGCCGATGAAACGACTCGACCAAGCTGCGATGGAGCGGCTGCGCGCTTATCGCTGGCCGGGGAACGTCCGTGAGCTGGAGAATTTGATTCGGCGGCTTGCAGCACTTTATTCGCAGGAGATCATCGGCGTTGACGTCATTGAGGCGGAGCTCGCTGACATGCCGATGTCGATTGACCCGCCCGAAATAGCGGCTGGAGAGGGGCTCGCGGGCGCGGTCGAACGTCATATCAAAGACTACTTCGCCGCCCATAAGGGGGACCTGCCGGCGGCCGGTCTCTACGATCGCGTCCTGCGCGAGGTCGAGCGGCCACTGATCGTGCAGACCCTCGGCGCCACCCGCGGCAATCAGATTAGGGCTGCCCATTTGCTCGGTCTCAATCGCAACACCTTGCGCAAAAAGATCCGTGAATTGGACATCGCGGTCGTCCGCGGCATAAAATGACGCGTAGCAGATCGGGGGCGCCACCTCGCTCCGGGCCCTCCTAGACACCGGGAGGGAGGGATCCGCGCAGCCGGACGGTGGAGGCCGTGATGCGATCAAGGGATCGGCCGGAGACAATTTGGCTCATTGTTGTCAAAACCGTCTGAGGCAAAGCCTCGCGGGGGGTTGCGCATGAACCCGATGCGGCGGCTGCGTATCTGGGCCGGCCGTATCGGGCTGCGCCGCAAGATCGCAATCGCGCTGGCGATGGCCGGACTGGCATCCGGGATCGCGACCTATCTGGCGCTGACCGAGACCCCGCCTTTTGGCCCCGACCCGAACGCCGTCCTTTCACTCCTTAACCTCGACCTCGTGCTGCTGCTCCTGCTCGGCGCCGTGGTCGCTTGGCGGCTCATCGAGGTCTGGGCCGAGCGGCGACGCGGCCTTGCCGGCTCGCGGCTGCAAATTCGGCTCGTAGTGCTGTTCAGTCTGATCGCGGTGATGCCGACGATTATCGTCGCCATTTTTTCCTACCTCTTCTTCAGCTTTGGGGTCGAATCGTGGTTCAGTGACAAGGTGCGCACGGCAATCTCCGAGTCACAGGCCGTCGCCGAGGCATATCTACACGAGCATCAGCAAGCGATCCGCGCCGATGTGCTGGCGATGGCGAATGATCTCAATAGGGATGCGCTGAAATTGGCGCTCAACCCGCAGCACCTGGAACAGGTCGTCTCGGCGCAGGCGGCACTGCGCGGGCTCACCGAGGCGATGATTTTCGATCGCGCAGGCCACATGTTGGCGAAGTCCAGCCTTTCATTCACGCTCGGCTTTGAGCCCGTTCCCGAAGACAAAATGCGCCTTGCCGACGAGGGTGACGTCGCGATTATGACCAACGACAGCGATGACCGGGTGCGGGCGCTCGTCCGTCTCAATCAGTTCGGCAGCGACGTCTATCTCTACGTTGGCCGATTCATCGAGCCCGGAGTTCTCAATTACATCGAAGAAAATCGGCGGGCGGCCGCCCAATACCAACAATTGGAGGGTCAGAGGTCCGGTTCTCAGATCAAGTTCGCTTTGATTTTCCTCATGGTGGCGCTGCTGTTCCTCGTGGCGGCGGTTGCGATCGGGATCCATTTCGCTACCCAGCTCGCAGTGCCGATCCGCCGCTTGGTCACGGCCGCCGAGCGGATCCGCGGTGGAGACCTTGCCGCACGTGTTCCTGAGGGCGAGAAGGACGACGAGCTTGCCTCGCTCAGCCGAGCGTTCAATCGCATGACCTATCAGATTGAAAGCCAGCAAACTGAGCTAAAAGAGGCGAACCGCCAGCTCGACGAGCGACGCCGCTTTACCGAGACCGTGCTGACCGGCGTTTCGGCGGGAGTGATCGGACTCGATCGCTTCGGCCGCGTCAACTTGCCCAATCGTTCCGCCTCGTCGCTTCTCGGGGTCGATCTCGAGCAATCGATCGGCCAGGGCCTAGCCGAGGTAGCGCCCGAAATGGCGGGGTTGCTCGACGAATCGGAGCGGCACCCGGAGCGACTCGCCCAATCGCAGGTGCAGCTTGCCCGCGGTACGAGCATGCGCACCTTGCTCGTGCGTATCGCGGCCGAGCATTACGGCCGCGAAATCAGCGGCTTTGTTGTCACCTTCGACGACATAACCGAATTGCTGTCAGCACAGCGTAAGGCGGCCTGGGCCGATATCGCCCGCCGGATCGCGCACGAGATCAAGAACCCGTTGACGCCGATCCAACTGGCGGCGGAGCGGCTGCGGCGCAGATATCTCAAGGAGATCAAGCACGACGCGGAAACTTTCACGGTGTGCACCGACACGATTATCCGACATGTCGGAGATATCGGTCGTATGATCGATGAGTTCTCCTCGTTCGCGCGAATGCCCGCGCCAGTGATCAAACCGGAGAACCTGACCGAAATTGTGCGCCAGACAGTGTTTCTGCAGCGCACCGCCCACCCTGATATTGCCTTTGAGACGATTTTCCCTATTCGCTCTGTAATAGTTCGTTGCGACGCGCGCCTCGTCGGCCAAGCGTTGATCAACATCGTCAAGAACGCAATCGAGGCGATTGAATTTCGAATCGCTGAACAGCGCGCAGGTCCCGCAGGGCAAATTCGTCTATCGGTAAGCGATGTGACTGGCCAAGCCGCGGTGATCGTCGAGGATAACGGGAAAGGCTTACCGCAACAGGGCCGCGAGCGATTGACCGAGCCTTATGTCACGACACGTGCGAAGGGGACTGGTTTGGGTCTCGCCATAGTCAAGAAGATCATGGAAGATCACCAGGGAGAGCTCGTCCTAGAAGACAGGGAACCGAACGGGGCGCGGGTGACGCTAATATTCGCCGTCCCCGAGACCCGCATGCCGGATCATCCGGACACTACCGAGCAGCCGAGGGAGTTGAGCACGGCCAATCATGGCTCATGACATCCTGATCGTCGATGACGAAATAGACATCCGCATGCTGATAGGGGGCGTGCTTAGGGATGAGGGCTATGCCACGCGGGAGGCCGCCGATACCGTTCAGGCCTTTGCCGCAATCCAGGCCCGGCAGCCTACGCTTGTCATCCTCGACATCTGGCTTCAAGAGGGGGGACTCGAGGGGATCGAGATTCTCAGGCAGCTCCACGCCGACATGCCGTCTGTCCCTGTCGTCATGATCAGCGGACACGGTACGATCGAGACGGCGGTCGAAGCGATCAAGATCGGCGCTTACGATTTCTTGGAAAAACCGTTCAAATCCGATCGGCTGTTGCTGGTCGTCGAGCGTGCGATCGAAGCAGCACAGCTTAGGCGGGAGAACGAGGAGCTCAAGCTGCGCGCAGGTGGTGATGTCGATCTCGTCGGTATATCCCCGGCGGCCAACCAACTTCGGCAACAGATCGAGCGAGTGGCGCCGACGGGCAGTCGGGTGCTGATCACAGGACCGCCCGGCGTCGGAAAGGAAGTCGTCGGGCGGCTGCTGCATTTGCATTCACGGCGTTCGAAGGGTCCCTTTGTTCCGGTCAACTGCGCGACAATGCGACCTGACCGACTCGAGATCGAGCTGTTCGGGACCGAGTTTCGGAGCGATGGGGCGGCGCGTAAGGTCGGTACCTTCGAGCGTGCGCATGGCGGCACGCTCTTCCTCGACGAGGTCGCCGATATGCCGCTTGAAACCCAGGGCAAGATCGTGCGCGTACTGCAGGAGCAGACATTTGAACGGGTAGGGGGGTCAAGCCGCGTCGAGGTCGATGTCCGCGTCGTTGCTTCATCGAATCGCGAGCTTGGCAGTGAGATCAGCGCCAGTCGATTCCGCGAGGACCTGTATTATCGGTTGAGCGTGGTGCCGATCAAGATTCCTCCCTTGCGCGATCGTCGCGAGGATATTCCGATGATGGCGCGCCATTTCATGGCGCGGGCATCAGAGGCAGCGCGGCTCACTCCGCGCGAATTCGGCGAGGATGCGATGGCGGCGCTGCAAGCTTATACATGGCCCGGCAATGTGCGACAGCTACGCAACGTGGTTGATTGGCTATTGATCATGGCGCCGGGCGATGCACGCGAGCCGGTGCGCGCCGATATGCTCCCTAACGAAATTACCGCCATCGCGCCAACCGTTGTCAAATGGGACAAGGGCGGCGAGATCATGACCCTGCCGCTGCGCGACGCACGAGAGGTCTTCGAGCGGGAATACCTGATCGCTCAAGTGACGCGTTTCGGCGGCAATATTTCCCGCACTGCGGCATTTGTCGGCATGGAGCGCTCGGCTCTACATCGTAAGCTGAAATCGCTCGGGGTGTTCGGTAATGACCGGCCGCTGAAGATCGGGGCTTGACCCGGCACTGATTAGGGTACGCGACAGCAGCTCTGCTGCCAGCGGGTAAGGCAGGACGGGGAATATTGAATGTCACGGGTGGCCTATGTCGACGGCCAGTACCTGCCGCATCGCTCGGCGGCGGTCCACATCGACGATCGCGGGTATCAGTTCGCCGACGGTGTCTACGAGGTGATGGCAGTGGTAGGTGGATCCCTCCTCGACGAGGGGCCGCATCTGATACGGCTCGCGAAATCGCTGGCGGAACTACAAATTCCCGCACCGATGACGAACGCCGCATTGCGCGTCGTCATGCGCGAGGCCATCCGCCGCAACGGCGTGCGCGACGGCATTGTCTATCTCCAGGTCACGCGGGGTGTCGCCGCGCGCGACCACGCCTTCCCGAAGGCCGCGAGGCCCATGCTTGTAGTGACCTCGCGTCGCAGGAGCCCTGCTGATCCGCGCGCTGTCGATAACCGAGTCGCTATAATTACGATTCCCGGCATTCGCTGGCAGCGCTGCGACATCAAATCCGTGGCTCTGCTGCCGAACGTACTTCGCAAGCAGCGAGCCAAGGAGGCCGGTGCCTTTGAGGCTTGGCAGGTCGATCGCGAGGGGAAGGTCGGCGAAGGAACCTCGACAAATGCCTGGATCGTGACATTGGATGGCACCGTTGTGACCCGTCAGGCGGACAGCGCGATCCTTAATGGCGTCACCCGCCTCGCGGTCCTCGATATTATTCGCCGCGAGGGTTACGCCTTTGTCGAGCGGCCCTTCTCGGTGGCCGAGGCGAAATCGGCGCGTGAGGCCTTCTTGACGAGCACCGTCGTCGATCTCTTGCCGGTCGTCAGGATTGATGGCGCCGCAGTGGGAAGCGGGGAGCCGAGGCCGCTCAGCCGAAAGTTGCGGGAATGCCATTTGGCGCCTGCAGCATCAAAGAAATGAGCCTTGTGGCGGTCTCGCCCCTTCGCGTATCGCGGCCGCGGGCAATCCTATTCGATTGGGATAATACGCTGGTCGACAGCTGGGCGACGATAAACGAGGCGCTCAACTTTTTGATGGCGGCAATGGATCGGCCGCTATGGACAATCGGAGAAACCCGCGAGCGCGTTCGCCTTAGCCTGCGCGAAGCCTTCCCTCGCATCTTCGGAGAGCGCTGGGAAGAGGCACGCGACATCTATCTCGCCCGCTTCCGCGCAATCCACCTCGAACGGTTGACCGCGCTGCCTGGTCGCTCCGAACTGCTCGAGAGGCTCTTTGATGAAGGGATTTTTCTGGGCGTCGTCAGCAACAAAACCGGTTCCCTGTTGCGGCGCGAGACGGATCACATCGGGTGGACAGCGCGATTCGGCAGCGTCGTCGGGGCGGGCGACGCGCCCCTCGACAAACCTCATGCTGCCCCGGTTCGTCTAGCGCTGGAGCCGAGTGGCATCGACCCGGGCAAGACGGTCTGGCTCGTAGGCGACACCGGGATTGACATGGAATGCGCCCGCAACGCCGGCTGCGTTCCGGTCCTCCTCGGAAGCGGGATGTCGGAGGAGGAGCTAAGCGTGTGCCCGCCGCGCTTTATGTTTTCCGATTGCTCCACCCTGTTTCGCTTTGTCCAGGGCTTGTGATTCATCGCGGCGCGCCCATCTTCCAATCGGAAACCTGGCAGCTTCGTCCGAGTATTTGTGCATTTGGTACGAGCCGGCTCGTTCGGTTCCAAGAAGTGATGGGGGAATACCCATGACGCCGGAAAAGTCACAAAACGTCCAAGACGTATTTCTCAACCATGTCCGGAAGAACAAGACACCGGTCACTATCTTCCTCGTCAATGGGGTAAAGCTGCAAGGGATCATTACTTGGTTTGATAACTTTTGCGTGTTGTTGCGGCGCGACGCTCACTCCCAGCTCGTGTATAAGCATGCCATTTCGACGGTGATGCCCGGGCAGCCGGTTCAGCTGTTCGAACCGGGCAAGGAGATCGCGGAATCCTGAGCCGCGCAGACACAGCGACGAGCCCCAACGGCACCGCGACTGGTCGCGCGCTCGTCGTTCATCCCGCCCTGAAATCGGCGCCCGGCCAACAGCCGGCGGCCATCGCATGCCGTTCGATCGAGGCGCGGCTGGAGGAAGCGATCGGTCTTGCTCGGGCGATCCGCTTGGATGTGGTCCATGCCGAAATCGCCCGGGTCGCCCGCCCTCGGCCGAGCTGCCTCCTCGGACGCGGGACTCTTGAGAACTTCGGCGAGTTGATTAGCGATAACGGCATCGGTCTGGTTGTCGTCGATGGTGTGCTGAGCCCGGTGCAGCAGCGCAATCTGGAAAGGCGCTGGCAGGCCAAGGTGATTGACCGCACCGGCTTGATCCTCGAAATTTTCGGCGCGCGGGCGCATACCCATGAAGGCCGCTTGCAGGTCGAACTGGCCGCGCTCTCGTACCAGCGCTCGCGGCTGGTCCGGTCGTGGACTCACCTCGAGCGCCAGCGCGGCGGTTACGGCTTTCTCGGCGGGCCCGGTGAGAGCCAGCTCGAAATCGACCGCCGGCTAATTGGTGAGCGGATCGCCCGGCTCAAACGCGAACTCGACGGCGTCAGGCGAACGCGGGCGCTGCACCGCGAGGCAAGGCGCCGCGTGCCGTATCCGGTGGTGGCGCTGGTCGGTTACACCAATGCCGGAAAATCAACGCTGTTCAACCGGTTAACCCAATCTTCGGTGGCCGCCGGGGACATGCTGTTCGCCACCCTCGACCCGACGATGCGGCGCCTCGTTCTGCCTTCAGGTCGCGCTGCGATCCTGTCAGACACCGTCGGCTTCATCTCGGACCTGCCCACCCATCTCGTCGCCGCATTCCGGGCGACCCTCGAGGAAGTCACCGAAGCCGACATGATCGTTCATGTTCGTGACGCGCATCATCCGGATAGCGAGGCGCAGCGCGGCGACGTGCTGAACGTGCTCGCCGATCTTGGCCTCGACGGGGTGGTTGAAGGCCGGCTGATCGAGGTGATGAACAAGATCGACCTGCTCGAACCGGCCGCGCGCGCGAGCCTCGGAAATCAGCAGCTGCGTAATTTGCAAAGCGTCGCGCTGTCGGCCATCACCGGGGAGGGCTGCGAGCGGCTTTTGGCGATGGTCGATCGCCGGCTCGAAAGCGAAATCCGCGCCGTCCGGCTAGACATCCCGCTGACCGACGGCAAGACTTTGGCCTGGATTTATCGGCGCGGCGAGGTCCTCGGCCGCCGCGACGACAATGAGGTGGCCCACCTGTCGGTCCGGCTCTCCGAGGTTGACATCGCGCGGCTGCGCCACCAGCAACGCCTGCATTAGCGCTCCTCGCGCTTCACCTCCTGCCACAGCGCTTCGAGCACGTCGAGATCTGTGCCTGTCGCGCGCTCGCCGGCGAGGACTTCGAGACGGCGGAAGCGGCGCTCGAACTTCGCGGTTGCCCGGCGCAAGGCTGTCTCGGGGTCGATGTCGAGCTTGCGCGCGAGATTTGCGACGGCAAAGAGAACGTCGCCCATTTCATCCTCTAGTGTCGGCGGATCGGCGTTCCGCGCGAGCTCGGATTTGAGCTCGGCGATCTCCTCTTCGATTTTGACAAAGACCTCTGTCGCATTGGGCCAATCGAAGCCGTAGCGCGCCGCGCGCCGTTGTATCTTGACCGACCGCAACAGCGCCGGAAGAGCCAGGGCGACATCGTCCAAGACGCTTGCTCGCTCTTTGGTTTGCCTCGTCCGGGCACGCCGCTCGGCCTCCTTGTGCGCGTCCCAGGCCTCGTTCTGCGCCGTCGCCGACGAGATCTTGGCGGTACCGAACACGTGCGGGTGGCGCCGCAGCATCTTGTCGGCGATCGCCGAGGCGACGTCGGCAAAGGCAAACAGCCCGGCCTCCTCAGCCATGCGGGCATGGAAGACGACCTGGAATAGAAGATCACCGAGCTCGTCCTTCAGTGCGGCCATGTCGCCTCGTGCGATCGCGTCGGCGACCTCGTAGGCTTCCTCTAGTGTGTAAGGCGCGATCGTGGCGAAATCCTGTGCACGATCCCATGGACACCCGCGCTCCGGGTCGCGCAGTTGCGCCATGATCGCGAGGAGACGGTCGAGGGGAGGCGTCATCTGACCCTCAATCGTCCATAACCGGCGTGCCGCCGTGGGTATCCATTGTGTCCGTTGTGTCCACCATTTAGAGATGTCGCATAATATATATTATGGAAAATCTTTCCCCAGAAATCGAGCTTCGGGTAGCGCACGGTGAAAACCCGAATGCGCTCGCTTCATGGGTCTGCCAACTGGATGACGAGCCCGTCGTGTCCGGGCTCGACGCCACTCGGCAATTCCGCGCTGACCTCGCGATAGTCCAAGCTCTGATCCATGTGAGTCAGCACGGCGCGCCCTGGACGCACGCGGGCGATCCAGGCCAGCGTTTTTGCGAGGTGAGAGTGGGTCGGGTGCGGCTCGCGGCGCAGGCAATCGACGATCCACAGCT
>JAFAHQ010000375.1 GCA_019237135.1 Alphaproteobacteria bacterium | reverse complement strand
CCGGTTCGCGCGCCGGCTGCGCGGTCTCCGACACGTCGTCGATCGCGATCGTGGAGTTGAGCGTCGCCCTGCGCCCGTCCTCATAGGTGATCTCGGTGGCGAGATCCACCTGGTGCGCGCCGCTGTAGAACGCCTCGACCACGGCAGCGTATTTCTCGGCGACGAAGCGGCGCCGGATCTTGCGCGTGCGAGTGATCTCGTTGTCGTCCGCGTCGAACTCCTTGTTGAGCAGCACAAAGCGGCCGATCCGCAGGCTGGCGGACAACGAGGCATTGCATTTCTCGATCTCGTCGCGGATCAGCCGACGCACTTCGGGCTTCGCGCTCAGATCCTGGAACGAGGTGTAGGCGAGGTTGTGCCGCTCCGCCCAATTGCCGAGGGTATCGAGGTCGATCGCGATCATCGCGGCCACAAACGGCCGGCCATCGCCGAAAGCCACCGCTTCGCCGATGAACGGGCTGAACTTGAGCTTGTTCTCGATGAATTGCGGCGCAAAAGGAGTGCCGTCGCCGAGCTTGCCGACATCCTTGGTGCGGTCGATGACAACGAGATGGCCGCGCTCGTCGACATACCCGGAATCGCCGGTGCAATACCATCCGTCTTGGGTCAGAGCGGCCCGGGTCGCCTGGAGCTGCTTGTAATAACCCCGGAACACCGCCGGCGAGCGGATCTGCACCTCTCCGTCGTCGCTGATCCGCAATTCTGTTCCGGCGACCACCGGGCCCACCGTGTCGGGGTTCGCCTCGCCGTCCGGCTGCAACGACGCCAGGCCGGAAAGTTCGGTTGCACCCCAGACCTGCTTCAGGTTGACGCCGAGCGAGCGGAAGAAGCGGAAGGTCTCCGGGCCGAGGGGCGCGCCGCCTGTATAAAACCAGCGGGCGCGACGCAGCCCGAGCTGATCGCGCACCGGGCCGTAAACGAGGAATTCGCCGAGCGCGAGGCCTAGTTTCATCGGCAAGCCCGGCCTCTTGCCTTCGGCCTTCAGCATTTCGGCGCGTTCGGCGAGGCGCTGGAAGAAATCGAAGAGCCGGCGTTTCAGCGGCGTCGCGTCCGCCGCCCTAACCCGTAACGAGGTCAGCATGTTTTCCCAGATGCGCGGCGGTGCGATGCCGATGGTGGGCCCAAGCTCGCGCAGGTCGCGCTGCACGGTGTCCGGGCGCTCGGGGCAATTGGCGGTAAAGCCGACCAGCAGATGAAGCACCAGCGAGAGCAGCGAGTCGCCGATCCACGCCATCGGCAGGTAGCAGAGCATGTCGTCGCTCGGCTGGATCTCCTCAGCTGTAGCGAAAGCCTCGGCAGCGCAAAGCAGATTGGCGTGCGACAGCATCACTCCTTTGGGATGGCCGGTGGTGCCGGAGGTATAATTCAGCAGCGCCAGATCGTCGGGCGCCCCTTTCTCGATCTCGGCCTCGAGGTAACCGGCATGTGCCCCGTCGAGGTTACGCCCGGCCGCCTGCACCTCGTCGAAGGATTTCAGAAACGGCATGTCATAGGGCTGCAACCCGCGTGGATCGTCGAAGATCACGAGGTTCAAGTGCGGCAGCTGCGCCTTGATGGCGAGGATCTTGTCGACCTGCTCCTGGTCCTCGGCGACGATGACCGAGACCTCGGCATGATCGAGGACATAAACCAGCTCGGCGGCAATCGAGTCCTGGTATACCGGCACCGCGATGCCGCCGAGGCACTGCGCGGCAATCTGTGCCCAATAAAGCCGCGGCCGGTTGTCGCCGATGACGGCGAGCAAATCGTCGCGCCCAAACCCGTGCGCGGCAAGGCCCGAGGCGAAGTCGCGCACCTCCCGATAGTATTGGGACCAGGTATAGGTCTGCCAGATCCCGCGATTCTTCTCGCGGATCGCCGGCGCCTCTGCCATCGTCTCGGCGTCGCGCCGCAGCAGCCGCGGCAAGGTTGTCGTGCTCATTCGGCGGCCTCCTTGCGCTCTTCGGCGGTTCCGAGATAGGCGCGGATCACGCCCGGATCGCGCTGGACCTCGCCCGGGCTGCCCTCGGCGATCTTGCGGCCCCGATCAAGCACGATGACATGCTCGGAAATGTCCATGACTACCGCCATGTCGTGCTCGATCAGGATGATCGTTGTGCCCCATTGCCGGTTCACGTCGAGGATGAACCGGGCCATGTCTTCTTTCTCTTCCTGGTTCATGCCGCCCATCGGCTCATCGAGGAGCAAAACCTTTGGGTCGAGCGCCAGAGCTCGCCCCAGCTCGACGCGCTTTCTGAGACCGTAGGCCAGCCCGCTCGTCGGCTGCTTGCGCAGGTCCTCGAGTTCGAGAAACTCGATCAGCTCTTCGACCCTCGCGCGATGCGCCACCTCTTCCTTCTGCGCGAGACCCCAATAGACAAAGGACGACAGCACACCGGCCTTCATCCGCACGTGGCGACCCAGCATGATGTTGTCGAGCACCGTCATGCCGCTGAACAGCGCGATATTCTGAAACGTGCGGGCGATGCCGAGTGCGGCGATCTGCGACGGGCGAGTACCGGTGATGTCCTTGCCCTCGAAGGCAATCGAGCCGGCGTCGGGCCGGTAGAAGCCGCTGATCATATTGAGGAGCGAGGTCTTGCCGGCGCCGTTCGGCCCGATGATCGACATCAGCCCGCCGCGGGGGACCGAGAGTGTGACACTCTCTACCGCACGCACACCGCCGAAATGCTTCGACACACCGGAAATGGCGAGCTGCGTCTCGCCCGCCTCGCCCCTCGCAACCTTCAAATCGCCGGACACGGGACCGCCCGCATTTCCTCACCCGCCCGCTTTATCCACTCATGCCCTGCCTTTATGGCAGGCATACTGCTGATGCATGCGAAAGAATGCAATCACTCAGCGAGCCTGCACACGCGCTTTAACGTTGTTATCACAGGATTTTGACGCCGAAACTTGCCGCCGCGCCGACCGCGTGAAACGATCTGCTGCGGGTTTACGATGATCGAATGGTTAACAGAGTGCCGGAACCGGAGACCCTGCCGACGACCCTTCTGACGGGCTTTCTCGGCAGCGGCAAAACGACACTGCTGCGCCGGGCATTGGTCTCGCCGGAGCTCGCCGACACCGCCGTCATCATCAACGAGATCGGCGAGATTGCGATCGATCATTACCTCGTCGATTTTGTCGAAGGTAGTGTGCTCGAGCTGCCGGGCGGTTGTCTGTGCTGCGCCGTGCGCGAGGACCTGGCGCGGACCTTGCGCAGCCTGATCGAGCGGCGCGATGCGGGCGAGATCAGGCGGTTCCGCCGGATCGTCATCGAAACCACCGGTCTTGCCGACCCGGCGCCGATCCTGTTCACGCTCGGCACCGATCCGATGCTCGATCACCGCCTGCGCCTCGCTGCGGTCGTCACTCTGGTCGACGCCGTGCAAGGCGCCGAGACGCTCGACCGCTTCGCGGAGGCCGCACGGCAAGCAGCACTCGCCGACGCGCTGGTGATCACCAAGACCGATCTGGCGCCACTTGGCCCGGATCTCGTGCATCGCCTTGATCTGATCAACGACCGGGCCGACCGCGTCCTCGCCACCGACGCGCCCGATGCCGGAGCGGTGCTGTTCGGCACCGGCCCACGGGCAACAGCACCGGTCATTCCGGCGGAGCCGATCGCGGCCCACACTCATGGCATCGACGCCTTCGGGATCGTGCTGAGCGGCGAGGTCACCCGGCTCGATTTCGCCCGCGCTCTCGGCGGGCTGGCCGGAATGCGCGGCAACGATCTGCTCCGCGTAAAGGGGATCGTGCGGTTTGCCGACCGGCCCGAGCGGCCGGCAGTCGTGCAGGCGGCGCAGCATGCGCTGTTCGCCCCGGAATGGCTCGATGATTGGCCCCCAGATTGGCCAGAGGGGGATCGGCGTAGTCGGCTCGTCTTTGTCGTGCACGAGGTGCCGCGAGCCGAAATCCTCGAAGCCTTTGCCTTCGCCTCCCCGGCAATGTGGCACAAGGGATGAGGATTTCGGGCCAATAAGGCTCGTCATTGCCGCCCCAGGGCTGCGCTTGCGACGGTCCGTCAGTGTTAAACCCCGGTTCCGAAAATTCGGGCGTAGATCATGAACTTGGTTCCATTTACAGTCGTCATCACCGGGCTCGTCCCGGTGATCCACGCCTTCTGCGACACAGATATCCGCCGTGGCGCACCCCGTGGATGGCCGGAACAAGTCCG